>JANOAY010000811.1:0-1799 GCA_031411375.1 Pedosphaera sp.
TACGAAAACCTGCCCGCGGTGACCTTGATCGCGATGTCGCGATGTTCCCCGCGCAGCCGCAGGGAGTAGTCGCCCGCCGCGAGTTCCTTGATCTCGATGAACCCGTCCTTCACCTCGATGCCCGCCGAGTGGTCCGTGATGAAAGTCCCCGCGCGCAGCGCCAGCAGCGACACGTCGGCGGCCTTTGTGGATGCAGCCGCCGGAACCTTGAACGCATCGCCGGCATGGACGTGCAGCTCCGCCGGCCATGTGCGCTCGAAGTCATCCAGCGCCCACGAGCTTTGCCGGCCATTTGGGATGCGTGCCGTGACGCTGGCGATGCCCGGCAACAAGCCGAGCGCGATGCGGCCATTCTCGTCGGTCTTCAGCGCGACGACTTGAGTGCGCCCAAACTCGCGGTGCTTGAATGTGAACACGACCTGCTGATCCGCCAGCGCCTCGCCGTTTCGCCCGAGCATTTCAAAGGCGAATGCCTCGCCGAACTTCGAGAGATGGCCGTCGTTCGTCGCATCGGTCCTGTCGATGCCGTTGAGCGACCATGAACGGCTCGCCGACAGGTCGCGCTTTTCCCCGCCCGCGCTGAGCACGTCCACTTTGCCAGTCAGCGTGACGGTGAGCTGCGCGAGGCGTTCGGGAACGGTGATGTCGTGCGTGAGCACGCCGCCCGCGGTGAGTTTGAGATCCTTGAACTCGCGCGTGGTCGCGATTCCGTCGAGCGTGGTCGATGTGACGGTTAGCTTCGGCGCGAAGAGCAGCGCCGGGTCGAGGTGCGCCTCGCCGAGCAACAATGCCACGCGCACCGCGAGCGTCGCTTCGCGGCGGGCGAGCAGTTGCTCACGCTCGATGTGGAATTGTGCATCCAGCCGGTATTCCTCGCCGTGGTGCTCGAACTGCGCGAGCGTCGCAAACGTGCCGTCCGGAGCGGCCAGCACGACCTGCCGTGTACCTGGCTGCTGCGTGAACGGCACCACGATGCGCCCGAGCTTTTCGTCGCGGACAAGCTTGCGTCCGTCGAGCCACGCCACCGCGTCCTTCACCTGCTCGCCGCGCTCATCCAGCACCGTGAGCAAATCACCCGACGGCCCTGTGACCTGCAGTAGCTGCCACTGCCCCACGCGCACCAGCGCGCGGCTGCTGCGCCCACCGCCGATGAATTCCACGATCCATGCGCCGCGTTTGCCTTTCAGCGCGGGGAACTTGAACGTCTGCCGCGCGCGCTTGAATGGCCCCGCGTCGAAGGTGTGCGTCTGCTCGCTGTTCGCCACGAGTCCGTCGAGGTTCAGGTCCGTGTTGAGCTGGCGCTCTTGCGTGAGAAAGAAATTCAGCGCGTTCATCTCGTAGATCTTCACGATGAGTTTCGGCGTGTTCTTCACGATCACGTCGATTTGCACGTCATCGCCCGCTTCCTGGCCCTGAGCGCCCTGCGCGACGCCGTGCGCCGGTTTGAAGAACTGCGGATTCGTCGCGACGAACTCGATGTCCACGCGATCCTTGAGCTTTTGAAAAGCGGTCGGCGTCAGCAGCGAGGCCCATTGCTCGGGATTCCCCTGGCCGCTGGTGATGAGCGCCTCCGCCAGCACCGGCTTCAGCCACGTGTCGCGCACATAGTCCGTGTAAGGTGACATCATTCCCGTGCCGATGTCGCCGAGGTTTTGCGCAGCCGCGCGCTGGAAGATATTCAGCAAATAGTCCCGCACCAGCGATTCGTCGTCGCCGATCGGGCGCTGCATCAGCAGCCCTTCGCTCAGGTTTGCGTTCAGGTCGCACATCGGCTGCGAGTTCCGCACGCGTTCCAGCCA
>JANOAY010000812.1:0-2948 GCA_031411375.1 Pedosphaera sp.
CGTCTTCGTTGATGTCCACCTGCGTCATCAGGCCCAGGCCCCAGCCCGCCGGCAGCGCGACAGCGAGCGGCGCGATGAGTCCGCCTTCGTAGGCGTCGTTGCCGAGATTTTTGCTCGCAGTCGGAAACTTCATGTAGGGCATGAGCGCGAAGGCCGTGGTGCCGCCGTCGTTGCCCCAGAGGTTGATCTTGTTGCGCACGATGAAATCGCCGAAGCCGTTCTCCGTTTCGCGCGCCCGCGTCCGCCGGTCGCGCGTGCGCGCGATGTTGTAAGTCGGCACCACGAACTGGAGGTCGGAGTTGTTGCACAAACCAATTTTGAAATTGAACGGCGCAATCGCGAGACCCTCGCTGACGGTGTGGTCGCGCGCGGTGTTGTGGCGGTCGTAGCTGTAGTTCACGAGGTCGGCTTCCACTTGGAAATGCCCGGCGTCCACGGTGTAGGCGCTCTCGGTTTTGTCCGGTCGGTCGGTGCTCATATCGCGCATCAGTTCGCGCGGCACGGGCTTGAACAAGTGGCAGGACGATTTTTCCGGCCCGGGTTCCGCCGCCAGCGCGCCGCCCGCACTGGTGCCAATGATGAGCAGTCCTTTGAGCAAGTGCTTCATGTCGTCTTTCACTTCAAAGCGTTCACCACCGTGTCGAGGTTGTGCTTGATCATGCCCTCGTAGGTGCCGAGGTCATAGCCGTTCTCCATCTGTCCCGGCGTGCCCATCGCGTCGGAGAAAAGCTCGCCGCCAATTTTCACGCCCGCGTCCTCGCTGATGCGCTTGATGGTCGCAGGCGGCACGCTCGACTCGACGAAGATGGCCTGCACTTTGTTCTTCTTGATAAAGTCCACGAGCTTCGCCATGTCCGCGCCGCCGGCCTCGACGACCGTGGAGATGCCTTGCAAGGCGACGACTTCAAACCCATACGCGCGCCCGAAGTAGCTGAAGGCATCGTGGCTGGTGATGAGGATGCGTTTCTCCTTCGGCAACTCACCCGCACGCTTCAACGCCCATTGATGCAGATCCGCCATCGCCTTCTTCGCCGCGTCGCCGCGCTGGGTGAAATACTCTTGGTCCGCCGGACGCGCCTCGCTCAGGCCCTTGACCACCGTGTCCACGGACTGCGCCCACAGCACGACATCAAACCAGACGTGCGGATCGGCGTGGCCGCTGCCGCCGGCTGGGTGCAACAGCTTGTCCTTCGGAATGGAATCGGTGACGGCGAAGACGCGTTTGCCGCCCTTCGCCATCTTCTCGAAAATCTCCTGCATCTTTCCTTCGAGCAGAATGCCGCTGTAGAAAATTACTTCTGCGCCCTGAAGTTTGGTCACGTCACTGGCGCTGGCCTTGTAGAGATGCGGGTCCACGCCCGCGCCCATCAAACCCTGCGCCTCCACACGGTCGCCGCCGACTTGCTTCACGAGGTCGGTGACCATCGTGGTGGTAGCCGTGACGCGGATTTTGCCCGTGCCGCTGGCGGGAGTTGAACCGCCCGCTCCGGCATCGCGGCAGGCGACCAATCCCAAAGCAAGACCGCCCGCCAACAGGGCGCTGGCCAGGTAACTCATCGCAAGAACTCGTTTCATAGCGCGGACGATAGGGAACGCACAGTTTAGGTCAAAGAAGAATGTTAGTTAATACTAACTTTGCCAGTGAAAGCTATGGACGGGCGATGGATCACGGCACGAGATGCTTTTTGAAACCCTCGGACACATGCACTTCGATTCGCTCCGCCGGTTTCCGGGTGATGCGCGCGGACGCGGCTTTCGAGGCGGCGTAATTCAGCGCGCGCTCCGGCCCGAGCAGGCCCGCGCTGGTGGAAACGGAGTTCGCCGTCTGACAATCTTTCGCGATGACCACGACGAGGCTGTGATCCGTCAGGCCCAGGCCGGTCTTCGGGTTCACGATGTGCGAGTAGCGCACGCCGTTGATCTCGAGGTGTTGAAACAGATCGCCGCTCGTGGCCAGCGCCTGATGGCGCAGCAGCACGAACTCCGTCGGCGGCGCGTTGGAGGCGTCGAGCGGCGCGAGTTCGATGCGCCAGCCGCGCGCGCCGGGCGGCGGTGCGCTCACCGCCATGTCGCCCGAGCCGGCGACGAGCGCGGAGCGAATGCCCTGCGCGCGGAGGACGCGCAGCGCCTCATCCACGGCGTAGGGTTTCGCGAGCGAACCAAGGTCGAGCCGCATGTACGGCACGAGCAGTTCCGCCGTGCGCCTCCTCGGATCGAGCCGCAGTTTTTCGTAGCCCACGGCGCGCAACGCCTCGGTGAGTTTGGCCGGATCGGGAAGCTGCTTCTCGCGCCGCGCCTTGCGCCACAGACTCACGACGGGGCCGCAGGTGATGTCGAACGCGCCGTCCGTCTCGCGCGCGACTTGTTGCGAACGCTCCAGCATCCGCCACAGATCATCGCCCACCGGCACGGCGCGGCCGGAGCCGGAAGTCTGCGAGAGACGGCTCAGTTCACTGTCCGTGTCGTAGTCGCTGAGGGTGTCGTTCAGTTGCCTGATGCGCGCGTAGGCGGCTTCCGCCGCCGCGTCCGCCGAAGTTTTGTCCGGCGCGTAAAGTGCGATGTGGAAAGGCAGCCCCATTTGGGGGCGCGTGTATTCAAAGCGCGTCAGTGATCGCTCGACGGTGGTGCAACCGCACCACCCGAGCGCGAGCGCGAGGAGAAGAATTCGTGTCAGCACGCGGCGAGGTTAGCAGAAGGATCGGTGGCAGCGAGCGTCAGGAGCGGCGAACAGCCATGTCCGCCGTCGCAGGCTGGATTCACGCCCGTGACTTTATTTCCTCAACACCCGCTGCGGACTCGGCGGTCCGCAACTCCGGGGCAAATCACCGCTTGCCACGTTTCGCCGGGGTTTGATATTTCGCCCCCATGATGATTGCTGCCGCTGGTATGGATACGAACGCTGTGGTCGCCAGAATCTGGCAGACGCTCAACGCCAACCAGGACCTCAT
>JANOAY010000813.1:0-6741 GCA_031411375.1 Pedosphaera sp.
CTCCGGGCGCGGCAACTTGAGCAAGCTGCTCAAGCAAAGCGGCACCGTGCTGCTCACCGACAACCGCGCCGAATACCTCGACGGACTCAGCCAGCGCTGGGGCCATCTGCCGACGGTGAAAGTCACGCCGCTTGATTTGCAGGACTCCGGCGACTACCAGGCGCTGACGGAATTCAACGCCGACACCGTGGTCTGTCTGAACGTGCTCGAACACATCGAGGACGACGTGTTTGTGCTGCAACGTCTCTCGCAGACGCTGCCCCCGGGCGCGCGCCTCGCGTTCCTCGTGCCGTTCAATCCCAGGCTCTACAGCAATTTTGATCGCGAGCTGGGCCACTTCCGTCGTTACCAGAAAGGCGAGCTGGAAGGAAAAATGCAGAACGCTGGCTTCACCGTGGAGCGCCAGTTCTTCTTCAACAAAGCCGGCGTGCTCGCGTGGTGGGTGGGCAACACCTTGTGCAAACAGCGCACCATCACGCCGTGGCAGTTGAAGGTGTACAACTTCCTCACGCCGCTCTTCCGCGTCCTCGACCACTGCCTGCCGATGGCGGGGCTTTCGACGGTCGTGATCGCACGCAAGCCTTGAATCTTCGGAGCGCGGCTGTGTGCGGAGCACCAGCCGCAGCGTCCGTTCCTGAAACCACGCGCTTCGGGGTGTGAGCGCGCTGCGGCTAGGCTCCGCCATAGCCGCGCTCCGGAGCAGTTCGAGTTGCACCCGCATCGGCGTCGCTCTCAACTCTCAACTTTCATCTCTCAACTCCCCCTGCTACCAACTGCGCGCTCAAATGCGCAGTGAACTCAAGAACGCCAAACGAATCGTCGTGAAGCTCGGCACCGCCGTGCTCACGGACGAACGCAAGCAGCCCGACCTCGCGCAGATGGGCCAGCTCGTGGCGCAGATGGCCAAGCTTCGGCAAGCGGGCAAGGAAGTCGTCGTCGTGACTTCCGGCGCGGTCGGAGCAGGCATGGGTGTGCTCGGCTATGAGCAGCGGCCTGACACGCTGGAAGAAAAGCAGGCGTGCGCCGCCGTGGGCCAGTCGCGACTGATGGCGACGTACGAAAAGCTTTTCTCCCACTACGGCTTTCACGTCGGGCAGGTGCTCGTGACGCACGCGGACTTGCAGGACGAGCAGCGCCACCGCAACGCGCGCAACACGCTCACCACGTTGCTGAAGCGCGGGGTCATCCCCGTCATCAATGAGAACGACGCCGTGTCCACGACCGAGCTGAAGTTCGGCGACAACGACAAGCTCTCCGCGCTCATCGCCGCGCTGCTGCCCGCTGATCTCCTCGTCATTCTCACGAGCGTGGATGGCGTAATGGAAAACTTCGGCAAGGCCAGCGAGCGCCGCCTGTCCGTCATCGAGTCCATCGACGGACACATCGAGGCGATGGCCGG
Source organism: Pedosphaera sp. (assembly GCA_031411375.1). Lineage (GTDB taxonomy): Bacteria > Verrucomicrobiota > Verrucomicrobiia > Limisphaerales > SIBH01 > JANNGC01. The sequence goes on from JANOAY010000813.1 coordinate 1,400, forward strand.
GGGCACCACGAGCGCCACGGCGGTGGGCGGGATGAAGTCCAAGATTCAGGCGGCCAAGATTGTCGCGCGCAGCGGCATCGCGCTCGTCATCGCGCCGGGCTGGAGCAAGAAAGTTCTCGGCGAAATCATGGACGGCGACGACGTGGGCACGCTCTTCCTCCCGCAAGCCACCAAGCTGCGCGGGCGCAAGCGCTGGATCGCCTTCTTCCACCACCCTCGCGGCTCCGTCATCGTGGACGCGGGGGCCAAGCGCGCGCTCGTCGAGAGCGGTCGCAGCCTGCTGCCGCCCGGCGTCACGCGCGTGGAAGGTGTGTTCGCCGCCGGCGACATCGTGAGCGTGTGCGGCGCGGACGGTGCGGAGTTCGCCCGCGGGATCGCGCGCTTCGACTCAGAAGAAATCAGCACACGCAAGACGGCACGCGGAGAAGTCGTGCATCGCGACGACCTGGTGATTCTGTGAAGAAGAAATCTCCCGCCATCAACGATCTCCTCGCCGTCATGGCGCGGCTCCGCTCGCCCACCGGCTGCCCGTGGGATCGCGAGCAGGATCACCGCACGCTGCGCTTTCACGCCGTGGAGGAAGTGTATGAGCTGCTCGACGCCATCGAGGCGGGCGACGATCACGAGATGGCGGAAGAACTCGGCGACCTGCTGCTCCAAGTCGTCTTCCACTGCCAGCTCGCGGGCGAGCGCGGCGTGTTTGACTTCGAGAAGGTCGCGCGCACCATCACCGACAAACTGATCCGCCGTCACCCGCACGTCTTCGGTGATGTGAAGGTGAAAAACGTCGAGCAAGTCTGGGCCAACTGGGAACAAATCAAGCACGCGGAGAAGAAAGGCACGAAGCACGAACGCCCTTCCGCCTTCGACGGCATCCCTAAGCACCTCCCGGCCCTGCTCCGCGCGGAGAAGCTGGTGAAGAAGGCGCGCAAGGCGAAGCTGGCGGCGGAAGAAAAACCGGTGAAGAAAATTTCCCGCCGCGAACTGGCGGAACAACTTTTTGCTCTCACGCAAATCGCCCAGCAGCATGGCTGGTCTGCGGAAGAACTGCTGCGCACAGAAGCAAAGAAACGTGAGCGCGCGTGGCGGAAGACCGAATCCAAAACCCCAGGCCGTTGAAGAACCGCCGCCTCCAGATCGAAAGTCCTCTCTTGATTTCGAGCGCGCGCCAGTCGTGACGGTGGGTTAGTAGCGTGGGCCAAGGGTCCATTTTCATCAGGTCATGGGGCATGGAAATGGACTCGGGGCGGATGAAAATGGCCCGGCTCTGCATCCGCACCGGCCCGAGGTCGATTGTTGTCGGCCCGGTCTGCATTTTGATGCACCGAGAGTGCCTTTTCATCGCCCCGAGGTGCATTTTTATCGGCCTGACCCCGATTAAAATCGGGTCTAACCCATCTATTTACAGTTGTTTGGCTATTTTTAGCCACTTCCGAATCTTGGAAGGGGAATCCAGCCGAAAAAAAGGCAAAAAAGAACGCCGAAGTCAGCCCCCGGCGTTCTCATAAATTCAGTTTTTGAAGGTGGTCTCACGCCACCGTCGCAACGGCCTCCAATCCGTTCAGAACTTGACCCCTTCGAGATACTTCAAGCTCCCCGGCACATGCCGCGCCGCCTCGTCCGATTCGTCCTCGATGAAATACCACTTCACGCCCGCCTTCTTCGCCGCCTTCAGGATCGCCGGCCAGTCCATGATGCCCGTCCCGACTTGCACGTCATTGTTCAAGTCCTTCGTGCCGCCCGTCAGGTTGTGCTCCGTGCCGGCCTTCATGTCCTTCACGTGCATGAGTTCAAAGCGTGAGCCGTACTTGCCCAGCAGCTTCACCGGGTCCTGGCCGGGATGCACGATCCAGAACACGTCCATCTGGTAGCGCACCAGCTTCGGGTCCGTCTCCTTCATCAGCAGGTCGAAGAGCGTGCCGTCCTGGTAGGGCTGAAATTCGTAGCCGTGCGTGTGGTAGAAAAACTTGATGCCATGCGCCGCGAGAATTTTCCCCGCCTCGTTGAACACCGCCGCTGCGTCGCGCGCCTCTTTTTCGTCGAAGTCATCCTTGTGCGGAATCCACGCGCAGCCCGCATACTTTAGGCCGAGCGCCTTGGCCTGATGCGCCACCGCGTGCGCGTTCGTGCGATACATGTCGTAAGGGAAATGCCCGCTCACCGCCTTCAAACCGTTCGCATCGAGCAGCGCGAGAAACTTCTCCGGCTCCATCCCGTAGGTGCTCGCGAGTTCCACATACTTGATGTTGTAAGCGCCGACCTTCGCCATCGTGCCCGGCACGTCCTTCTTAAAATCCGCGCGCAGGCTGTAGAGCTGCAAACCGATTGGCCCCTTAAAACTCGCGCCGGTCCCGGCGGTTTTCGTGGTGGTGCAGCCGGAGAACAATCCCACGGCCAGTGCGGAGACGCAGGCGAACGCGACGAACTTGGGTGATTTCATGCGCGCGTTGGTAACAAGGCGGATCGCAAATGCCAAATGCCAAAATCAACCGTCTCGCTGCACGGGGCGCGAAGGGGCGCCACCGTCCAGAATACATCTCTGAAAATCTAATGCGGTTGCACGACCTGCTTCTGAAGTGTGACGAGAATGGTTCAAGGTTTCCTCAATGAAGAGAACCGGTCCCATTACCGCAGTTTCCACTTTGTTACCCAAGGCGACAAAGGCATGAGCGGTCGAGGCCTCCACAAGCCGGAGGCTTGCCGGATGGTAGCCGGGGGTAACACCCCCGGTTCATGGGTCCGAAAGGGAATCCGCCCCGGAGGGGCGGCGGAGATGCACCCCGTACGTCACACGCCCGATCTCCCGGCACTTCCCGCGCCCCATCGGGGCGCAAGACCGGTGGCCGCGTTTTCCGGGGGTGTTACCCCCGGCTACACTCCGCCATCGCTCCGCGATGGACTGAAGGGCCATCGCTTCTCTTGCACCCCGCGTCCCGACGACGCACACTTCGCGCTTCATGCTTACTGTTTCTGGCATCAGCAAAAGTTTTGGCGGGCGCACGCTCTTTGAGGACGTGTCGTTCCAGGTGAATCGCGAGGATCGCATCGGTTTGGTCGGCCCCAATGGCGCGGGGAAGACGACTTTGTTCTCGCTCCTGCTCAAAAATGACGAGCCGGATGACGGCATGATCTCGATGGAACGCGGCATCACCCTCGGCTTCCTGCCGCAAGAGAGCGCGCCCATCGCGGATGAGACGGTGCTGGAGCTGGCCACGGCGGTGTCGCCGGAAATCACGGGCATCCGCCGCGCGCTGGAGCGGGAGGCGGCGGGCATTCACGACGAAAATCTGCACGAGGACATCCACTCCATGCAGGCGCGCTTCGATGAACTCGGGGGCTACAAGCTGGAGGCGGCGGCAAAGAAAATTTTGCACGGGCTGAGCTTTCGCGAGTCAGATTTTAACCGTCCGGCCAAGGAGATGTCGGGCGGCTGGGTGATGCGCGCGCACTTGGCGCGGCTGCTGGTGCAGGAGCCGGATTTTCTGATGTTGGACGAGCCGACGAACCACTTGGACCTCGAAGCGTTGCTGTGGTTTCAGGATTACTTGAAGACGTATCCGGGCGCGATCCTGATGATTTCCCATGACCGCGAATTCTTGAATCAGCTCGTGACGAGCATCTTCGAGATTCGTTTGTCGAAGGTGTTTCGCTATCGCGCGAACTACGACGAGTTCCTCGTGCAGAAGGCGGCGGCGGAGGCGCAGCACCTGGCGGCGTATAAGAATCAGCAGAAGGACATCGCGCGCTTGCAGGAATTCGCGGACCGCTTTCGCGCCAAGGCCAGCAAGGCGTCGCAAGCGCAGTCGAAGCTCAAGCAGATCGAGCGCATGGAAAAGATCGAGGCACCCGAGTCGGAGAACAAGGAGGTGAACTTCTCCTTCCCGCAGCCGCAACGAAGCGGGCAGCGCGTGATCAAGCTGGAGGACATTCATCACGCGTACGGAAATCACGTCGTGTACACCGGCGTGGATCTGGAAATTGAGCGCGACGAACGCACCGTGCTGGTCGGGCCGAACGGCGCGGGCAAGTCCACGCTGTTGAAAATCCTCGCGGGGAACATGCCGCCCACTTCGGGCACGCGCACGCTGGGACACAACGCCAAGACCGGCTACTACTCGCAGTATCGCGTGGAGATGTTGCAGCCGAATCGCTCGGTGTTGGACGAGGCGCTCGACACTCCGCAGCGCATCACGGAGCAAGGCGTGCGGACGTTGCTCGGCAGTTTTCTTTTTCGCGGCGATGATGTGTTCAAGAAAGTTTCCGTGCTGAGCGGTGGTGAGAAGAGCCGTCTCGCGCTGGTCAAGCTGCTGCTGGACCCGCCGAACTTCCTGCTCATGGATGAACCGACAACGCACTTGGACATGGCGAGCATTGATGCGCTGGTCGGGGCGTTGCAGCAGTTCCAGGGAACGGTGGTTTTCATCTCGCATGACGTGTACTTCATCCGGGCGATTGCGAATAAGGTGATTCATGTGAAGCACGGGCGCATTCATCGCTACTCGGGGAACTATGATTACTACTTGGAGAAGACCAAGCCCATCAACGAGCGCGCTGGTCTCACGGCGGGCAGCGGAATGCCGCAGGCTCCGAAGCCGCAGGCCAAGCCGCAAGTTCCCGCCGTGGATCGCAAGGAGCAAAAGCGCCGCGAAGCCGCCGCGCGCCAGGCCCGCACGGGCGACCAGCGCGCGCAGCATCAGCTCGTGAAGAGTTTGGAGAAGCAGATTCAGCAGCTCGAAATCAAGCAGACCGAACTCGCCGCCGAGTTGGAGAAACCCGAGAGCTACGCCGGCGGTCGCGCCATGCAAATCAACCGCGAACTGATGGAAGTGGTGGATGAACTCGCGGCGAAGACCGTGGAGTGGGAAGCGGCGGCGGTGAAGCTGGAGGAATTGGAGACGCCGGAGACGGCGACGTAGCAGATGGCGCGCGGCTGTGGCGTAGCCCAGCCGCAGCATGTTGAGACTTCAAGCGTGTGTTGGCAGTCGGGAACGCTGCGGCTGGGCTTCGCCACAGCCGCGCTCCCGGGCAGAAGGACGCGTGGCCTCTTCGTTCCGTTCCACCAAGGACAACGCTCGCGTCCCGTTTTGCTTTCAGTAGAATTCACCCCACATGGCTGACGAAAAAAATCCGCACCACGCTCCCAAGTGGGTCTTCCCCGCCGCGCTCGCGGGGATGCTCATCATCGTTGTGCTCGGCACCGCGTTCTGGATGTGGCGTGACCAGCGGCCACGGCGGCGGCCCGCCATGCTCGGTGCGCCTGATCCTGTTTTGCCCAAGCACATGCGCACCAACACGTGGAGCACAGACCTGACTTGGACCAATGGCATGGTCTGGATTCCCGC
>JANOAY010000814.1:0-2666 GCA_031411375.1 Pedosphaera sp.
CGTTCACCTTCCCGTTTTTTGAGCGCATGCTGAGACGGACAAGGTTCGGTTCCATCTCCTCGAAGCAGCACGCGGCGACCACCGGCTCGATGTCGCGGATGTGTTCAATGAGGCCCTCGGTGTCATTGCGCTCGGCACCGGTACGGGTGAAATCCTTTTGCTTGAGCCAGAACCACGCGATCTGATCGTCGTGCGTCAGGCGGAAGGAATTATAGACGTGGCGCAGCAGGCGGACGCGTTGGAGCGAGTAGCTTTGATAAACTTCGTCGCAAATTTTCGCGAGGTCCGCGCCGCGCTTCACCAAATCTCCGGCAATCTGGTACGTAGCCGGGCGCGTGCTCGGATATTGGAACGAGCCGGTGTCGGTCGAGACAGCGGTGAAAAGACAGTCGGCAATCGGCTTGGTGACGGGCCAGCTCGCGGCGCGCAGCAGGCGGTAGATCAGTTCCCCGCTCGAAGGCTCCTTGCCCATGACCCAGTTGATGTCCGCGTAGCGCGTGTTGCTGGTGTGATGATCAATGTTGATGAAGAGCTTGCGCGTCTTGATGTGATCGCGGCATTTGCCCAGCCGCTCGAAGCTGGCGCAGTCGGTGGCGACCACGCAGTCGAACTTCTCGCCGGCGTGCGGCTTGGCGAACATTTTGTCCGCGTCGAGGAAACGCAACTTATGGGGAACGGCGTCTTCGTTCCACACCGTTACTTTTTTGCCTTCGTTCTTCAGCGCGAGGGCGAGGCCGAGCTGCGAGCCGACGCAATCGCCGTCCGGCCGGATGTGGCCGACGATGCAGACGGTGCGAGCCTCGCGTAGCGCGTCAATGATGCGGCGGACGATGACGGGCGCGGGCTTCATGGCTCGTCCGGTTCCTCAGTGACCGCCGGATCGGCGGGCATGGTCTTTTCCAGTTCTTCGATGATGGAGAGGACGCGGTTGCCACGGTTCACCGATTCGTCGTAAAAGAATTTAATCTTGGGCGTCTGCTTCAGCACCACCGACTTGGCCATGAGCATCTGGATGCGCACGCGGTTGTGGTTCAGCAAATCCACGGCGACTTTCTTCTGCTCGGGCGTGCCAAGAAGGCTGAGATAAACGCGCGCCGTCTTGAGATCGCCGGACACGTTGATGTCGTTGACGCAGACGAGGCCGGCCTGCGCCACGGGAATTTCGCGGCGGATGGCCTCGCCAATTTCGCGCTTCAGCAATTCTGCGACGCGCAGGATTCGGAGTGTGGGCATGGGGCCTCCGTGACGATCAGAGTTTGGACGCGAGCTTCTCGACGGCGTAACACTCGATGGTGTCGCCCATCTGGAAGTCGTTGTAGCCCTCGACGCGAATGCCGCATTCCATGCCGGCACGCACTTCGTTGACTTCGTCCTGGAAACGGCGGAGCGACTGCGTGACGCCCTCGTAAATGAGGTTCTTGCGCCGCATGACGCGCACCTTGCCGCGAATGATGCGGCCCGTGGTGACGGCGCAACCGGCGACGCTGCCACCCTTCGACAGCTCGAAGATTTTCCGCACTTCCGCCGAGCCGGTGATGACTTCCTTGAGAATCGGATCGAGCAACCCGGCCAGCGCGAGCTTCACCTCGTCAATGAGTTCGTAGATGATCGTGTAGAGCTTGAGCTGCACGCCCTCACGCTTCGCGATGTCGGCCACGCCATTATCGACGCGGGTGTGGAAGCCGAGCACGACGGCCTTTGAGGCGGACGCGAGCAGGATGTCGGACTCGGTGATGGTGCCGACGGCGTCGCGAAGAATTTCCAGCGAGACCTTGTCCGACTGAATCTGGTTGAGCGCATCGGCAATGGCCTCGACGGAACCTTGCGTGTCGGCCTTGACGACGATCTTGAGCACTTTGGCGCTCTGCGCGTCGAGGCGTTGAAAGAGATTTTCGAGCGAGACTTTCGGACCGGCGGATTCGTGGCCTTCCTTGCGGGCCTGCATCTCGCGACGTTCGGCTTCTTCGCGCGCAGCCTTCTCGTTTTCCAGAATAGTGAACTCGATGCCCGCCTCGGGCACGCCGTTGAGGCCGAGAACTTTCACCGCGACGGACGGGCCGGCTTCGTCGAGGCGTTTGCCTTCCTCGTTAATCAGCGCGCGCACCTTGCCGTAAAACTGGCTGCACAAAATCACGTCGCCACGGCGCAACGTGCCTTTGCGCACGAGCACAGTCGCGGTCGGGCCGCCGGGTTCGAGGCCGGACTCGATGACGTTGCCCTTCGCGCGGCGCGTCGGGTTGGCCTTGAGTTCGAGCAGGTCGGCCTGGAGCAAAATCAATTCGAGCAGTTTGTCCACGCCCACTTTGGTCAGCGCGGAAACGTCCACGAAAATGGTTTCGCCGCCCCAGTCGTCGGGCGTGAGTCCTTTTTCCGCAAGCTGCTGACGGACCATCATCGGGTTCGCGTTCGGATGATCCATCTTGTTGACGGCCACGAGGATCGGAACTTTCGCCGCCTGCGCGTGCGCCAAGGCTTCGAGCGTCTGCGGCATCACGCCGTCGTTCGCCGCCACGACGAGCACGACGAGGTCGGTGACGTTCGCGCCGCGCGCGCGCATCGCGCTGAACGCGGCGTGGCCTGGCGTATCGAGGAACGTTACGCGTTGCCCGCTGGCCAAGCGCACTTGGTAAGCGCCGATGTGCTGGGTGATGCCGCCCGCTTCGCCC
>JANOAY010000815.1:0-7230 GCA_031411375.1 Pedosphaera sp.
CCTCCTCCGCGAACTCACCACCGCCTGGACTACCTGGGCCAACGGGCGTGGTCGGCGTGCCGGTCGCGCTCGCGGCCACGGCGGCGGTGAGCGCGCCGCTCACGGTGGCGGCGGTGGAATTTTATCTCGATGGCGCGCTGGCGGTGACGGACGCGAACGCGCCCTTCGGCGGCTCGGTGCCGGTGGCGACGGAAGGCGCGCACACCTTCGCGGCGGTGGCGGTGGACAGCGTCGGACGCCGCGCGACCTCGGCGGTCAGCATCGTCACGTTCGTCATTGATCCGTTGGTGAACAACAATTTTGCCAACGCCATCCTGCTCGACACGCCGGCCAGCGTGCCGGGCAACAACACCGGCGCGACCACGCAGCAGGGCGAGCCGACCTTCCAGTTCGGCGGCGGGCTGCCCACGATTCTCTGGGGTGCCACGCTCTGGTACCGCTGGGTTGCGCCCTTCAACGGCACGGTCACCATGGACATGCTGGGCAGCGCCATCAACCCCGTGTTGAGCGTTTACACCGGTGCGGCCGTCAACGGACTTACGGTGGTGCAGCGCAGCGCCAACGGCCCGGCCAGCCTCGTCTCCTTCGCGGCGGTCGCGGGTACGACGTATCAAATCCAGGTGGGCGGACAGAGCGCCACCTTCGGCGGTCTGGCGTCGCAGGGCGCGTTCCAACTGAACCTGAGCATGCCCGCCTTCGTGAGCATCACGAACCCCTTGGCCGGCACGGCCTACCCCATCGGCACGCCCATCCCCGTGGATGTTCTCGCCTCGTCCATCGTCGGCACGGTCACGAACGTGAGCCTCTATCGTGGTGGCGTCTTCGTCGGCTCGGATGAGTCGGCTCCGTTCAGCTTCGTGGTCAGCAACGCGCCCGCCGGATCGAACGCGCTCTTTGCCGTGGCGCAGGACACCACCGGCCAGAGCAGCACCTCGGGCGTGGTCCGCGTCTTCGTGGCGAACATCGGCCTCACGATCACCGCGCCGTCGGATGGCGCGATCATCAACAGCACCGCGCCCCTCACCGCCAGCGTCTTTGCCGCGCCCATCTCCGGCGTGATCACGAACGTGAACTTCTTCGTGGACGGAAATTTCTTCGGCTCGGACGCGAACGCGCCGTTCAGCGCGACGTGGACGAACGTGACCGGCGGCTCGCACCGCATCCTCGCCACAGGCCAGGATGATGCGGGGAACAGCTACACCGCCATGCCGGTGAATTTCGGCGTCGCCTCCACGCTCATCGCCTCGAACACCGCCTGGCGCTACCTCGACAACGGCAGCGATCAAGGCACGAACTGGATCGCCCTCGCCTTCGACGACAGCGGCTGGAGCAACGGCCTCGCCGAACTCGGCTATGGCGACACCGACGAGGCCACCGTCGTCCAGGACAACGGCACGCCCGGCTACGTCGCGGGCGACACCGACCGCTACACCACCACCTACTTCCGCCGCCGCTTCACGGTCGCGGCCCCGGTGGCCTTCACCGCCCTTAACTGCGCGCCCGCGCGCGACGACGCCGCCGTGGTGCATCTGAACGGGCGGGAAATTTTCCGCGTCAACCTGCCGGCCGCGCCCACGGCCATCACCTACACCACGCTGGGCCTCAACAGCATCGAGGACACGCTCGACACCTTCTCGCTCAGTCCGACGAACCTTGTCGCGGGCGACAACATTCTCGCCGTGGAAATCCACCAGCAGGCCGCAAACAGCTCGGACATCAGCTTCAACCTCGATCTGCGCGCCGCGCCGGTGATCATCTACAATCTCCTGCCCGCCGTCGCGCTCACCGCGCCCACGAACGCGCAATTCTTCCTCGCGCCCGCCTCCATCGCGCTCGCCGCAAACGCCTCGGACAACGACGGCACCGTGACCAACGTCACGTTCTTCGCGGACGGCGTGAAACTCGGCGAGGACGCGACCGCGCCCTATGAATTCACTTGGAACGCGCCGTCCGTCGCCGCGCACGTCCTCACGGCTGCGGCCACGGACGACCTCGGCGCGACCACGGTTTCCACGCCGGTCAATGTCGTGGTGTATGACGCGCTCGGCACGCCGGTCGCGGCCATCACCGCTCCGGCCGACGGCGCGGTCATGGAAGGCCCGACCAACCTGCTCATCACCGCCACCGCGAACGCCATCACCGGCGTGACCAACGTGGAGTTCCTCGCGAACGGAATTCTGTTCGGCGCTTCCGCCACGCCGCCCTACTCGGCGATTTGGTCTTCATCGTTCCTGCTCAACCAGTTGCAAGCCGTGGCCGTGGACGCGAACGGCGGGCGCGGCACCTCGCCCGTGGTCAGCGTCACCATCACGATTCCGCCGACGAACGTGATCGCGCCCACCATCGTCACGCAGCTTCCGCTGGCCTACGCCACGATCACGAACTTGACCAACCTCACGATTCGTTTCTCCGAGCGCGTGCAAGGCGTGGAGGCGTCCGACCTTTTGATCAACGGACTGCCCGCGAGCAGCGTGGTCTCGCTCAACAGCGGCACGAACTACGTCTTCCATTTCCCCCATCCGCCCTACGGCAACGTGGACATCTCCTTCGCCAGCGGCCACGGCATCACCGACTTCGGCTTCCCGTCGAACCTCGCCTTCAACGCCCTCGCGCCCGAGGCGGCCTGGAGTTACACGCTCATTGACCAGACGCCGCCGCGCGTCTTCGCGAAGACGCCGAACACCGGCGTGACCGTGACCAACCTTTCCGAAATCGCCGTGACTTTCAGCGAGAACGTGATCGGCGTGGGCGCGGACGACCTGCTGCTCAACGGCGTGCCGGCCTTCGCCTTCAGCGGCGGCGGCTCGAACTATCTCTTCCAGGTCGCGCAGCCCGCGTCCGGCACGCTCACCGTCTCGTGGACCACGAACCACGGCATCGCGGACTTCGCGGATATTCCGAACAGCTTCCTCCGTGCGGCGGCGGGGAACTCGTGGAGCTTCGTCCTTGACTCGCGCACGACGTTCATTTCGTCGAACTCGGTCTGGCGTTTCATCAAAGGCACCGCCGAGGCGTCCGACCCGACGAACGCGTGGCGGCAGCCCGCCTACAGCGACGCGAGCTGGAGCAATTCCGCCGCGCCGTTCTTCTACGGCGATCCCTACACGAACTTTGCGCGCGGCATCTTCGGCACGCACCTCACCGACATGCGCTCGAACTACAGCAGCATTTACTTGCGCCGCGAGTTCACCGTGCCGAACGCGGGCGCGGTGACGAACCTCCTGCTCAACGCGCAGAGCGACGACGGTTTCATCGCGTGGCTGAACGGCGTGGAAGTGCTGCGCGTGAACGTGGCAGGCGGCAGCACGCCCTTCAACGGCACGTCCGCCGCCGCCTCCGCCGAGCCGGGCAACGTCGGCGCGGGCTACACGGTTTACACACTCACGAACAACGCCGCGCAGCACCTCGTCAGCGGCGTGAACGTCCTCGCCGTCCATGCGCTGAATGAAAACATCGGCACGAGCAGCGACTTCGGATTCAACGCGCAGTTGTATTCCTTCCTCGCGGACTTCGCGGTCGTCGCGCCGCGCCTCGCCAGCGCCGCGCCCGCGCCGGGCGATGTCTTCTCGTTGAGCAATCTCGTCCTCACCTTCAGCGAGGGCGTGACGAACGTGGACGCCGCCGACCTGCTGGTGAACGGCGTGCCGGCGAGCAGCGTGACCAGCGACACGAACACCACGTACTCGTTCAGCTTCCCGCAGCCGTCCTACGGCCCGGTCGCGATCACCTGGGACACGAACCACGCCATCGTGGATTTTGACACCGTGCCGAAACCGTTCGATGGCAGCGCGGTCAGCGCGCGCCCGAATTATCTCCTCGTGAATCCGAGCGCGCCGCTCGTGGCCGCGCGCGCGCCCATCGCCAGCACCACGATCACCGGACTCACTTCGATCACCGTCACCTTCACCGAGCCGGTCACGGGCGTGGACGCGGGCGACCTGTTGATCAATGGCACGGGCGCAAGCGGCGTGTCGGCGAACTCCAGCAGCGAATATGTTTTCACCTTCGCGCAGCCGGCGTATGGCGTCGTCTCGGTGCGCTTCGCGACGAACAGCGGGATCACGGATCTGGAAGGGCCGGCCACGCCGCTCGACGCCACGCGCCCGGCGAACCAGTGGAGCTACACGCTCGTGAATCCCGTGCCGACCGTGGCCATGACCGCGCCGGCGGACAACAGCTACGTGCTGGTCGGCACGTCCTCGACCTTGCGCGCCACGGCCACGGACAACGACGGCGTGATTTCGCTCGTCGAGTATTTCTCGAACGGCGCGAAGATCGGCGACGCCACGGTCGCGCCCTACGCCTTCGTGTGGTCGAACTTGGTGGAAGGCGCGTATGCGCTGCGCGCCATCGCCACGGACAACACCGGACTCAGCGCGACCTCCGCGCCCGTGGTCTTGAACGTCGTCACCTCGCTGCCCATCGCGCTGCTGCGCGGGCCGTATCTGCAAGGCGGCTCGCCGACGGGCGGCGTGGTGCGCTGGCGCACCGACCTCTTCTCGGACGGCGTGGTGCGCTACGGCACCGACCGCAACTTCCTCACCAACGTCGCGACCGAGGCGACGCTGACGAACAACCACCTGGTGCGGATCAGCGGACTGGAGCCGGCGACGAAGTATTTTTATGCGTTCGGCAGTTCCGGCTTCACGCTGGCGGGCGGCACGAACTCGACGGGGTCAAACTACTGGTTCCACACCGCGCCCGTCATTGGCTCCGACGCGCCCACGCGCTTCTGGGTGCTGGGCGATCCCGGCACGGCCAACGCCAGCCAGCGCGCCGTGCGCGACGCCTATTACAACATGGTCACCAACGGCGGCAAACCTGCCGACGTCTGGCTCATGCTCGGCGACAACGCCTACAATACCGGCACTGATAACGAGCACCAGTCGGCGGTCTTCGACATGTATCCCGACACGTTGCGGAACAAATTCCTCTACCCGGTCATCGGCAACCACGATGCCGGAATCCCCAACCAGGGCGGCGGTCTCGCGGCCAACGCGAACCTCACCGGCTTCCCCTACCTCGACATCTGGTCCACCCCGCGCAACGGCGAGGGCGGCGGCCTGGCCTCGGGCAGCGCGAAGTATTATTCCTTCGACCACGGTAATGTTCACTTCATCGGCCTCGACTCCATGACCAGCGGACGCGAGACGAACAGCCCGATGATTCTCTGGCTCCAGGACGATCTGGCCAACACGTCGCAGGACTGGATCATCGTCTATCTCCACCACTCGCTCTACACGAAGGGCACGCACAACTCCGACACCGAGGCCGACCTGATCGTGCTGCGCCAGCTCATCAATCCCATCCTGGACGCGAACGGCGTGGACCTCGTGCTCATGGGCCACAGTCATGTGTATGAACGCTCCTACCTGCTCGACGGCCACTACGGCCTGTCCACCACGCTCACCGAGTCCATGAAGCTCGACGGCGGCAACGGACGCGAGGGCAGCACCAACGGCACGGGCGCTTACGTGAAGAACGAGGAGAATCGCGGCACCGTCTATTCCATCGTGGGCAGCAGCGGCCAGGCTCCCGGCGGCGGCGCGCTCAACCACCCGGCGCATTTCGTTTCGCTCAGCGTGCTCGGCTCGCTCGTCGTGGACGTGAGCAGCAACCGCCTCGACGCCTTCTTCCTGAACAGCACCGGGGGCACGAACGATACCTACACGCTCCGCAAACGCAGCGGCAGCCATCCACTCAGCCCGACCAATGTGCTCGCGCACGCCATCGGCACGAACGCCATCGAACTGACCTGGACCGACGCGGCCACGAACGAGTTCGGCTACTACATTGACCGCTCGGCGGACGGCACGAACTACACGCGCATCGGCACGAACAGTTTCAACAGCACGAGCTTCCTCGACAGCGGACTGCCGGCGGGCGTCACGTTCTACTACCGCGTCATCGCCTACAACGGCGCGGGCGAGTCCGGCGGTTCGGGCGCGAGTTCCTTCACCGGCAACAACGCGCCCACGCTCGCGGCGATTCCGAATGTCATCGCCGACGTGCTGCACGCCGTGTTCTTCACCGCGCTCGGCAGCGACACGGATTTGCCGGCCAACCTGTTGACTTACTCAGTCCTGCCCGGCGCACCGGCCAGCGCCGCAGTCAACGGAAGCAACGGATTGTTCCGCTGGCAGCCCTCCCGCGCCGACGCGGCCACGACCAACACCATCACCGTGCGCGTCGCGGACAACGGCACGCCGCCGCTCAACGCCAGCCGCACCTTCACTGTGACGGTGCGCGACTACTTTGAACTCGGACTCGGCAGCACCGCGCTCGAACCGGGCCAGGCCGTGAACGTGCGGATCGATCTCACGGCCAGCGCGCCGCTCACGAACCTGAACTTCACCGTGGCTCTGCCCGCTGGCCGCTTCTCGTCCGTCACACTCGACAACCTCGTGCCGGCGGTGGCGGTCGCGTCCCTGAGCTTCCCCGTCGCGGATGTGGCGACGATCCAGTTCACCGCGCTGCCCGGCCAGACCCTCGGCGGCACGCAGTTGCTCGCGCGACTGAACTTCACCGCCGCGCCCGTGCAGTCCTCCGCCTTCGTCCCGCTGCACTTGGACAATGTGGCCGCCCAGCGCGCCACGCCCGGACTCGCGCCCACCGCGCTGCTGAACGACGGACGCCTCGTCATCGTGAACGGCCAACCGCTCCTCGAAGCCGCGCTCGGCGCCGGCGGCGCGCGCACCCTCACGCTCTACGGCAAGCCCGGCACGAACTACGTGATCGAAACGACAGGCACCCCGGCGAACCCCGCCTCTTGGACGCCGCTCCTCAACCGCACGCCCGCATCCTTGCAAGAGACGATCACCATCGGCAACGCCGCACCGACGATCTTCTACCGCGCCCGCGAGTCCGCCGTGGTGTTGCGTTGATGGGGTCCACGCTTCAGCGTGGTGGAACTGCTCGCGCTGCGAGCAGTCGGGCCGCGCCGAGCGGCCCGCCGAAAGGCCCAACGCGCCCGCCACGTCGCACGCCGCCCGAGCCGCCCGCTCTGCGCGGGCGGAGTGCTCGCCGCGCGAGCACTGCCACCGCAACATCCCGTTCGACAAGCTGCGCCTTGCTCGCTACAACTCGCCGCATGTCTGAATCTTTGAACGCGCTCGCCCTCGCCAAATACATTGATCACACCCTGCTCAAGCCCGAGGCCACGGCGGCGGACATCGAGAAGCTCTGCCGCGAGGCGATGGAGCATCACTTCTTCAGCGTGTGCGTGAACGG
>JANOAY010000816.1:0-1975 GCA_031411375.1 Pedosphaera sp.
GACTTGGATCGTGACGCCGGCGACCACCAGTTCGCCTTTGCTGTCGAACTCCCACGGGGCTTCGGCGGTCTTGGGGGTTTCCTTCAACGTCAGTTCCGTGAGGCGGTATTTAATCTGGGGATGGAGCGGCTGCTTCATGGCGGCGTGCATGATGTTGTCCATGGGGCTTTTTCCGCTCTTCAGGGTGCGGACGGGAATGGTGGCGTCCACTTTCGCGGCGACCTTGCCTGCCTTGGCTTTTGTCGGGTCGGCGGTGAACGCGGGGTCGAGTTCCATGGCGCCCGCGATGATGCCGCCTTCCACGGTCCAGTCGTGAACGGTGGAGGTGCCGTCGATTTTTACTTTGCTGCCGGGCTGGGCGGTGAACTTGGTGAGGTCGGCGGCGTAGAGCGCGGCGGCGCAGAACAGCGCAGTGGTGGTGAACAGGGGGAGGCGGAATGTTTTCATAAATTCAGTGATCAATTTGTTGGAGTGATGGACGCGCGAGAAGGGAGTTGAGTTCAAATGTTGCGGCCACGCCGCTCTGGTAGTGGGGCAGGCGTCCCGCCCGCCTGAGTCCGGCGGCCGGAAGAAACACCAGCCGGGACGGCCAGTGGACGAGTGGCAGCCGGGACGGCTGCCCCACTACTTCTTCGGGCGCGCTGCGTTCGATGCCCCTCACACTTCAAACCATTCCTTCTCGAACTTGATCGTGCCCTTCTTCATCACGGCCTCGGTGGCCTTGAGCGCGCAGACGGTGGACTCGTAGCCGTCCTGCCAGGTGGCGGCGGGCAGCTTGCTTTTCTGGATGGTGACGAGGTATTCGCGCAGCGCCTTTATGTCCTTCACGTCGAAGGTCGCGGAATAATCCTCGACGGCGTTGGCGATGAGCATCGTGTTCTCGATGAAGTTGTTCAGCGCGAAATAAATCGGCGCGTCGCCGTCGCCGCTGGCGTCGCCTTTGCCTTGCTTGCCGCTTTTCGACGCGTCGGCCACGAGCGCGATGCCGGTCTCCTTAAAGAACTGGTCCTTGCGGGCGTACACTTCCCAGCCGAGCAGCGCGGCGTCGGCTTCCTTGAAGAGCCACGCCTTGTTGCCGCGCATCATCACGGCGGCGTCGCTGCCGTACAAGATTTCGTAGTCGGAATCGAACGAGGTGGCCAGGCACGCCTCGTAGTTGAAGCACGTTCCGTCCTCGTATTGGAAGACGGCTTGCGCGGTGTCGTCCACGGTGCGGCCGTCGTTCCACAATTGCACGCTGCCGAAGCCGCTCACGGACACGGGACGCTTGCTGAGGAACCAGTGCATGGCGTCAATCTGCTGGATGCCGATTTCGCCGACGAGGCCGGGGGAAACTTCCTTGCGGAGACGCCAGTTCAACTCCGTCTCGCGCTCGGGGTTCGGCGAGGCGCGACGCCAACTCGTCTTCTTGTGCCATTGCGCGCGCGTCTTGACGTTGTTGCCCGTCGCGCCGGTGCGGACGAACGGGAGGAGGAACCGGCGCTGCGGGTCGGAGCGGAGGCCGAGGCCGGCTTGGAAATAAGATTTCACCGAATCGCGCGCGGCGACGGCGATAGCGCGCGCGTCTTCCACGGTGTGGGCCAGCGGCGCTTCGCAATAGACGTGTTTGCCCGCCTGCAAGGCCGCGATGGCGATCTCTTTGTGCTGATGCGTGGGCGTGGCGATGAGGACGGCCTGCACGTCCTTGTTCTCCAGAACTTTTTTGTAGTCGGTGTAGTAGGTGGCTTTCGGCGCGGCTTCCTTGGCGCGCTCTTGGAACGTCTCGGACTCGTAGTGGTCGCACACGGCGATCACTTCCGCCTTCGGCAGGCGCGCGAGCACGCCAAGAATTTCCCGGCCCCACACGTTGCAGCCGATGACGGCGCACTTGACGGTCGGCCCTTCGTAAGCGGCCGCAGCGGCGGGAGCCTGCGCGTCTGCCACAAGCGGAACGCCGCCGAGCAGGGTCATGGCGGCGGCGAAGGAGGAAGATTTC
>JANOAY010000817.1:0-3569 GCA_031411375.1 Pedosphaera sp.
GGCCGAGGTCAGCGCGCTCGACGATTTGAAGCCCAGTACCAGCCCGATGCACGCGAGCATCAAGGCCCAGTTCAGTTGCGGCATGTAGATTTGTCCGCGCGTTTCCGAAGAGGTGTGATCAATTTCCATGCGCGGCGAGTAGCCGAGTTGGATCGCCTGCATGGTCAGCGAATACGCGCCGGAGATGAGCGCCTGCGACGCGATGATAGCCGCGCACGTCGCGATGAAGACCAGCGGATACAGCGCCCACTCGGGGGCCATGTTGTAGAAAGGATTCTCCTAGTCGGACGGATGACTGAGCAGCCATGCGCCCTGGCCGAAATAGTTCAACAGCAGCGCGGGGCAAACGAGGACGTACCACGCCCAGCGGATGGGTTTGCGTCCGAAATGGCCCATGTCCGCGTAGAGCGCCTCGCCTCCGGTGATGACCAGCACGACCGCGCCGAGCACCATGAAACCCTTCGTGCCCGCGCCGAGCAGGAAATTAATTCCGTACATGGGGTTCACCGCCGCAAACACCGTCGGGTCGTGCAGGATGCCGCGCACACCGAGCGCGGCGATGACGAAGAACCACACTACGGTCAGCGGGCCAAAAATTTTTCCCACGCCGCTCGTGCCGTGGCGTTGCATGGCGAACAGTCCGATGATGAGCGCAATGGCGATGGGGATGACGAAAGGCTCGAACTTCGGCGTCGCGACTTTCAATCCTTCCACCGCGCTCAGGATGGAAACAGCGGGCGTGATGATGCCGTCGCCGTAAAGCAGCGCCGCCCCGAACACACCGAGCAGCAGCACCCAGCGCGTGAGGCCGGTCGGACGTTGCCCGCGCTGCTCCGGCTTGGCGAGGGACATGAGCGCAAGCACGCCGCCCTCGCCGCGATTGTCCGCGCGCAGGATGAAGGCGATGTACTTGACCGAGATGATCAGGTTGAGCGCCCAGAAGACGAGCGAGAGGACGCCGAGGACGTTTTCGCGATTGACCGGCACGCCTTCGTCGCCGTGGAAACATTCGCGCACCGCGTAGAGCACGCTGGTGCCGATGTCGCCATAGACGACGCCGACCGCGCCGAGGGCGAGGAGGAGGAGCGCGCGGCCTTTCGGGTCAGGCGCACCGCCGTGCGCGCAGGGTGTGGCGTCGGGCGAGGCCGACGCATTCTCTCCGGCGGCGGCGCCGCTGGTTGTGTTATTGGAGCTCAATGGGCGGCGGGATGTTTAACAAGGGGCGGCAGGCTGTCCATCAATTCGACGGCGGACGCCACAAACCTGCGCGCAGCGCAGACGGCGTGGTAGGGCCGCGTTGCCGCGCGGCCCCATATTTTTCCCCGGATGGCAAAAGAATTGCCGAGGCGAAGAACTTCGCTTCGCTCGATCTTCGATTAGATGGGGCCGCGCGCAACGCGGCCCTACCTTGGTTTGCAGCCGCCGCTTGCGCGGCGCGACTCGCTCCCCCTACTTTCCCGCCCATGCGAATTCCTAAAGTGCTCCTGCTCGCCGTGCTGTCGGCGTTCGTCACTGTTCCATCAATCACGCGCGCGGCGGACAAACTGCCCACGTCCACCATCGAGATTCCTTACACCAAGTATGTCCTGAGCAACGGTCTCACGCTCCTCGTGCATCAGGATCACAAGGCGCCCATCGTGGCCGTGAACGTGTGGTATCACGTCGGCTCGAAGAACGAGAAGCCGGGCAAGACGGGCTTCGCGCATCTGTTCGAGCACCTGATGTTCAACGGCTCGGAAAACTTCGACGACGACTTCTTCAAAGGCACCGAGAAGGTCGGCGCGACGGACATGAACGGCACCACCTCGGAGGATCGCACGAACTATTTCGAGAACGCGCCCAAGGATGCACTCGACCTGCTGCTCTGGCTCGAGTCCGACCGCATGGGCCATCTCCTCGGCGCGATCACGCAGGCCAAGCTCGATGAGCAGCGCGGCGTCGTGCAGAACGAGAAGCGTCAGGGCGAGAACCAGCCCTACGCCATCGCCTACGAACTGATGCAGAAGAACACGCGCCCCGCCGGCCACCCGTATTCGTGGACGGTCATCGGCTCGATGGAAGATTTGAACGCGGCCTCGCTCGACGACGTGAAGGAATGGTTCAAGACCTACTACGGCGCGGCCAACGCCACGCTCACCATCGCCGGTGACGTGCAGCCCGAAGAAGTCCGCGCGAAAGTGGAAAAGTATTTCGGCTGGATTCCCAGCGGCCCGCCGGTCGCGCGTCATCAGTCGTGGATTGCCAAGATGACCGGCACGCGCCGCCAGACCGCCCAAGACCGCGTCCCACAGTCCCGCATCTACAAAGTTTGGAACATTCCGCAGTACGGAACCCACGCCGGCAACATGTTGAACCTCGTCAGCGATGTGCTCGCACAGGGCAAGTCCTCGCGCCTCTACAAGCGCCTCGTGTATCAGGACGAGATCGCGACGGACGCTTCGGCCTACGTGGACTTGAGCGAGATCGGCGGACAGTTCGCCATCGTCGCCACCGCGCGCGCGGGTGTGCCGTTGGAGAAAGTGGAGAAGGCGATTGATGAGGAACTCGCGAAGTTTCTGAAAGACGGCCCGACGAAGGACGAACTGGAACGCGCGAAGACGCAATACGAAGCCGGCTTCATTCGCGGCATCGAGCGCATCGGCGGCTTCGGCGGCAAGTCCGACATTCTCGCGCAGAACTCTGTGTTCCTCGGCCAGCCAGATTACTACAAGACCGCGCTCAAGGAAACGCGCGAGGCCACGCCGAAAGACGTGCTCGCCGCCGGGCGCGAATGGCTCAGTGACGGCGTTTACATTCTCGAAGTGCATCCGTTCCCGAAATACACCGAGACCAAGGAAGTCGTGGACCGCAAGAGCGTCCCCTACCCTGACCTCAAGCCCGAGGTGAAGTTCCCCGACCTCCAGCGCACGCAACTCGCGAACGGACTGAAGATTATTTTTGCCGAGCGTCACGCCGTGCCGACGGTCAGCTTCAACCTGATGGCCGACGCCGGTTACGCTGCCGACCAGTTCGCCTCGCCCGGCACCGCCAAGCTCGCCATGCGGATGCTCGACGAAGGCACCAAGACCCGCAGCGCCGAAGAAATCTCCGACGAACTCGCCCGCCTCGGCGCCAACCTCGGCGCAGGCGCAGACCTCGACATGAGTTCCGTCTCGCTCAATGCGCTGAAGCAAAATCTCGACGCGTCGCTCGCACTCTACGCCGACGTGATTCTCAATCCCGCGTTCAAGGAGCAGGACTTCCAGCGCCAGAAAAAGCAGGCGCTCGCCGGCATCGCCCGCGAGAAGACCGAACCGAGCGCGATGGCCATGCGAATTTTCCCCGGCCTCCTGTTCGGCAAGAGCCACGCCTACGGAAATCCCATGACCGGCTCCGGCAGCGAGGACAGCGTGAGCAAACTCACCACCGCAGATTTGAAAAAGTATTACGACACCTGGATGAAGCCGAACAACGCCACGCTGGTCGTGGTCGGCGACACCACGCTCGCGGAACTCGCCCCCAAGCTGGAAAAACTTTTCCGCAACTGGAAAGCCGGCGAGGTACCGAAGAAGAACATCGCCACGCTGGAT
>JANOAY010000818.1:0-3502 GCA_031411375.1 Pedosphaera sp.
TGACGGCGAAATTGGAGCCGTCGTTGGCCGAGGCGAAGGCGGAGTTGCGCTATCAGTTCGAGCGCATCGGCTACTTCTGTGTGGATACCAGCGCATCCGCGTCCGGCGGCACGCCAGTGTTCAACCGCACGATCACGCTCAAGGACGCGTGGGCGAAGGAAGCGCAGAAGAAGTAGGGCGAGGTGTTTCCGGCACCACGCCGTAACGCCGGCTTTCCAGCCGGCAGGTTGCGAGACTTTCCAGTCTCGTGTTCCGGTTCCCGTGTCTCGGCATGGCGTTGGAACTGAACAAAGTTGCCCGGTTGGAACGGGAGGTTGGAAAACCTCCCAACCTGCCGACTGGAAAGTCGGCGCTACGGCGCTACGGCGTGACGCCCGACCAAGCCTACTTGTCCTTTTTCGGCGGCAGCGTGTAGTTCCCGGCGGGCGTGGTCAGGATGGCGCGCTTGTCTTTGAGCGAGGAGATGAAAGGCATGGCCCAGCGTTCGTCCTCTTTCCAACGATCCTTGGTGCCCGCTTTCCGGCAAAGCTCCCGCGTGGAAGCACCGGCGGGGCCGCAGTGTTCGAGATATTGAAGGATGCATTGTTCATCCGCGTTCAGCCACATGGGGCGGGAGAGTGCCGGGATAATT
Organism: Pedosphaera sp.; assembly: GCA_031411375.1. Classification (GTDB taxonomy): domain Bacteria; phylum Verrucomicrobiota; class Verrucomicrobiia; order Limisphaerales; family SIBH01; genus JANNGC01. The sequence continues at coordinate 632 of JANOAY010000818.1, forward strand.
TCAAATCCCAAGGAGGAACTTTGAACTCTGAACCTTGAACCTTGAACAAGCGGCGCCAGCCGGGCGGCCAGTTGTTCCGCGTTCCGAACTCCGCGCTAAACGAATATGCGCTTTCTTGCTAACGCGCCCCGGCTTCCTCCACACTCCGCACGCATGAATCATGTCGGCATCGGTTACGATGTTCACCAACTGGTCGCGGGGCGGAAGCTCATCCTCGGCGGCGTCGAGATCGCGCACCCCAAGGGACTCGACGGACACTCGGACGCGGACGTGCTGATGCACGCCATCTGCGACGCGGTGCTGGGCGCGCTGGGCGAGGCGGACATCGGCCACTTTTTTCCGAACACGGATCCGCGTTGGAAAAATCAGCCGAGCAAAACTTTTCTCGAAGAGGCGGCGCGGCAGGTGAAGTTCCGCTCGGGCCGCATCATCAACATTGACGCCACGCTCATCGCGCAGGAGCCGAAGATCGCGCCGCATCTCAAGCTGATGAAGGAGCACATCGCGGCGGCGCTCGGCCTGAGCATCGCGCGCGTGGGCATCAAGGCGACCACGAACGAGACGCTGGGCTTCATCGGGCGTGAGGAAGGCATCGCGGCGATGGCGGTGGCCAGCGTGGATTTGCCGGAACCTTCGGAGACGCCGCTTTAATTTTATGGCCAAGGCAGAGATCAGTTGGAACCGCGTGAACGAGGACGGCGTAAAACGCCAGGCCTACGCGCATCACGTCGGCAACCGCTGGATTTTTTACCAGCGCGTGAAACGGTTTGACGAATGGGAGGAGAACACGAACCCGTCGTTCGACGACTGGCTGGAGTTGCTGGATGGCGTGCGCCGCCGCATCAATCGCCGCCTCGTGCGGCCCGAGGAGGAGGGGCGCGTGGTGAAGCGAATGCGCGAACTGTTCCCCGAGGCGGAGATTCCTGACGCGTGATGAGTGGCAGGTTGAAAGTTGAAGGTGGGAGGTGGGGCCGTGTGGGTCAGGCTTCCAGCCTGACGGTTCACGGGGCATCCTTGCCCCGTGGGCAAAAGTCAGACGCGCGGTTTGAAACCGGCGGCAGGATGCCGCCGGAACCGTCAGGCTGGAAGCCTGACCCACGGTGGCTATCCGTCGCTGGCATCCTGTTCCGTGGCCAACTTTCAACTTTCAACTTTCAACCTGCAACCCGCCGCCCATGAAGCCCCCGCTCATTCTCATCACCCCCAGCACCACGAAGCGCGGTGTCGAGTTTGAGGACAATGCCGTCAGCCTCTCGAACCAATACAGCCTCGCCATCGCCGCCGCCGGCGGGCTGCCGTGGATCATGCCCGCGCTCCCGGCGCGCTCGCTGGTCGCGGAGGCGGTGGCGCGCTGCGACGGTGTGCTGCTCACGGGCGGCGATGATTTGCAGCCCAGCCTCTACACCAAAAAACTTTCGCCCAAGCTCCGCAAAACCGTTTCCGAACCGGAGCCGGATCGCGACCTGTTCGAGCTGATGGTCGTGGAAGAAGTGTTCCGCCAGCGCAAGCCGCTCTTCGGCATCTGCCGCGGGCTGCAACTCTTGAACGTCGCCTTCGGCGGCACGCTCATCGTGGACATTCCGCTGCAAATCCCGGGCGCCATCGAGCACCGCCGCAGCGACCGCAAGAACGACATCGTGCATGATGCGGAATTGACGCGCGATTCCCTCATCGCCAGTATTGCGCGCAATCAGACGCTGGGGGTGAACAGTTCGCATCATCAGGCCATAGCCAGGCTGGCGGAGCCGTTTGCCGTGACGGCCCGCAGCCACGATGGCGTGATCGAGGCCATCGAATTGAAAGCGGAGGCTGCGAAGTCGCTGCCGTATTTTCTGGCGGTACAGTTCCATCCCGAGCGGCTGTTCGCACGGCATGAGGAGCATTTGCGATTGTTCCAAACTTTGATCCGCGCCTGCGCTGCGAAGCGCAAAAAAGTATGAAGCCAAAAGTCATGATCGTGGACGACGAGGAAGTCATCCGCGAGTTCGTCAAAATCTATCTCGAAGGCATCGGCTACGAAGTGACCGAGGCCGCCGACGGCGCGGCGCTCAAATCTTTTTACGGCGGGCCGCAGCCCGACGTGGTGCTGCTCGACCTTAAGCTTCCCGACGTCGAAGGACTCACACTGCTCCCGCAGTTGAAGAAGCACTGGCCCGAGGCGGAAGTCATCGTCCTCACCGGGCACGGTTCCTTCGAGGCTGCGGTCGAGGCGACCAAACTCGGCGCGTATCACTTTCAGCAGAAACCGCTCGACGGTCCCACGCTCAAGCTCCAGGTCGAGCGTGCGATGGAGCACAAGCAAATCAACGAGGAGAACAGCGCGCTCCGCCGGGCCATCTCGACGATGAGCGGCGGCGCGGCTCCGGTCTTCCAGAGTGCGGCGATGAAGAATGTCGTTCGCACCATCGAGCGCGTTGCGCCGAGCGATGTTTCCATCCTCATCACCGGCGAGAGCGGCACCGGCAAGGAAGTCATCGCCGATCTTATCCACTCGCTCAGCCCGCGCAACAAGGGGCCGAATATCAAGGTCAACTGCGCCGCGCTGCCGCGCGAACTGATCGAGAGCGAACTCTTCGGCTCGACGAAGGGCGCGTTCACCGGCGCGGCGACGGATCGCGACGGCCTGTTCCGCCAAGCCGAGGGTGGCACGCTGATGCTGGACGAACTTTCGGAAATGCCCATCGATACGCAGAGCAAACTGCTGCGCGTGCTTCAGGAAAAGGAAGTGCGCCCCGTCGGCGGCAAGAACAGCTACAAGATTGACTGCCGCGTCATCGCCGCCACGAACCGCGTGCCGCAGGACGCGATCAATTGATCGCGTCCTGCGGCACGCGGTTCGTGGCGGCGATGACGCGGCAGTCAATCTTGTAG
>JANOAY010000819.1:0-1942 GCA_031411375.1 Pedosphaera sp.
CTTGAACTTTGAACTCTGAACTTTGAACGGAGAGCCAGCGGGCAAGTTCCACGGCCTTCTTGGTCGAGTTGCCCGCAAAGGTGTTGGCGTCCTCGATGACCGCAGGCGCGTTCGGAAAATCACGCAGCGTGAGAAATTGAAACTCCGCGCCGAGGATGCTGCGGATTTCGTCCACCTTGTGCGCATTGCGCGTGGCGATGATGAGCGTCGTCATGGTTTCCCGGTGGAATCCGCGCCGCACAGCGCGTCGTTCTGGATGAAGCCGAAGCTCTTGCCGCGCTGCTGCTGCACGCCGTCGGCAATGCCGCCCATCGGCGTCTCCAGCGCGAAGCCGAGCGGATAAGTCCGGCGGCGCGAATCCGCCGGACGGAACCAGCGCGCCGTGCCGTTCGCCGTGCCGTTCGCCGTGAGGCGCAGCCAGCCCAGCAGCGCGCCGCGTCCTGCGTAGAGCGGACTGAACAGCGCGAGTTCTCCGTCCGCCGACACGGAGCCACGCGCGCCAAATCTTGCGCCGTCGCCCAGCGTGCCCCGCGCGCGCGCCGCGCCGTTGGTGCGGACACTCAGCTTGAACAAACCCGCCGCAGTGACCGGCGGCGCGACCGCGAGCATGAGCGTGTAATCGCCGGGCAGCACCGGCACCGCCCCGCGCGCCGGCTGACGATGCAGCCGGAGCGCCGGAGATTTCTTGCCGTCCGTGATCGTGCCGGCGAGGCGCGCGGTGTCCTCGCTCAGTTGGAACGAGCCGCTCAAGGTCCCGCCGCGCAGCACCAGCGGCGCGTAGCCGAAGCGGTCAAACTGGCCGCGAATGATCTGGCGAATCCCGCCTATCGTCGCGGTGCCGCGATACGATCCAGTCTTGGAAATGCGGAGCGAAAGAAATCCGCTCGTCGGGAAATTGATTTCGCCCGCGTCCTGCAACAGCCCGGCGAAGTCGCCGCGCACCGCCGCGTAGTTGAACGGCGGGATGGCGGCAAAATTCGCGGTCACCGTTTTGTCGCCGTCCATGATGAGCAGCAGCGGGTGGTTCGTCGTGTTCGTCGCGCCGCTCCAGTTCGCGAAACGGAATCCGGGCTGGGCCGTCACGGCCAGCGCCACGGGCGCGCCGTCCGCATACTCGCCGTCCTCATCCGGCGGCGGCGTGATGGAAACCGTGCCGGCATTGCTCAGATTCAACGCCACGGTCAGCGTGTGACGCGGCGGAATGTAGGGCGCGAACTCCGCCGTGAGCATCGTGTTCGATTTCACGAGGATGAGCAGCGGATGGTTCGTGATGAATCCCGGCGACCAGTTTGTGAACACGAAGCCTTCGCCCGCGATGGCGGTGAGCGTTACGACCGTGCCGTCCACGTAGCGGCCGTCCGGGCCGTTCGGCGCGGGTGAAGTTTGAATCACGCCGGTGCCGGACGGACTCACACCGAGCGTGAGCGTGAACGTGTCCGGCGGTCTTTCCTGCACCGTGATGCTCACGGACGGCGCGGTGTTCATCGCGCCCGAGTTGTCCGTGGCGATGGCGGTGAAGGCATAGTTGCCGATGGGCAGATTGTTCAGATCCGTGCTGAACAGCGGGCCGGTGGAAACTCCGGCGGCGAGACCGTTCACGAAAAATTGCACCTGCGTCACCGAGCCGTCGCCATCCGCAGCGGCGGCGGCGAGGGTGAAACTCGCGGGGGCGAAAAACACTGCGCCGTCCGTGGGATTCGTGAGCGTGAGGGTGGGCGGCTCGTTGGGCTTGATGACCGTGACCGTGCCGGTCTGCTGCGGACGCGCGAAGTAATGCACCGCGCAGATGTAGGGATAGAACCCGCCATTCGTGAACGTGAAGGCGAACGACTGATTGCGTGCGAGCAGCGGCGAGGCCCACAGTTCAAAGGTGGGATTGGCCGGATCAAAATACGTTGCGTCATGCGCGCGCGTGACCTTGTTGCTCCACACCACGGTGTCC
>JANOAY010000820.1:0-2165 GCA_031411375.1 Pedosphaera sp.
CGCGCCGCGCCAGGCGCGGGCGGCGTGAAGTTGAGCGTCACCGCGTTCGATGGCTACGCCTATCGCGTGGAGGGTTCCACCAACCTGGCCACATGGACGACGGAGAGCGAACCGCACCGGCCCACGAACGGCACGTTCACGCTCACGGTGCCATCGAGTGGCGGCCCGCAGTTCTTCCGCGCGGTGTTGACGGGGCCGTGTGTGGGAAAATTGAACAGGATCGTCCGTGTCGCGCGACTGCTGCGTTCAAAGTTCAAGGTTAAACCGTTCAAAGTTCAATGTTCCCCTCCCCATTTCCCCTCGCCTAAACTCACGCCCATGCCCGTGGAGTTGGTCCAGTATTTCAATCGTGACACGCAGCGCGTCGAGACCGAGGAGGTTTATGGCGACAAGTTCTTGCAGTTCACGTACGCGAATCCGCTCGGGCGGCTCGCCCTGCACGCGCTGGTGAAGCGCAGCCTCTTCTCACGCTGGTACGGCTGGCGCATGGACGGCGCGCGCAGCCGTGCGAAGGTCGCGCCCTTCATCCATCACTATCGCGTGAACAGGGCGGAGTTCGCGGACGCCCCGGACTCGTATCGCACGTTCAACGAATTTTTCTTCCGCAAGTTGAAGCCGGAGGCACGGCCCGTGGTGGCGGATGAAAGCGTCGCTGTGTTTCCGGCGGACGGACGGCATCTCGGTTTTCAGGACATATCGAAGATGGACGGCATCTTCGTCAAAGGCGCGGTCTTCGACCTGCGCTCGCTGCTGCAAGACGATGCCCTAGGTGCGCGCTTTTGCGAAGGGACGATGGTGCTGTCGCGGCTGTGTCCGGTGGACTATCACCGCTTTCATTTCCCCGTCGCGGGCGTGGCCGGGACGCCGCGCCTGATCAACGGGCCGCTCTACTCGGTGAACCCCATCGCACTGCGGCGGAACATAAAAATCTTCACGGAGAACAAGCGTGCGGTCACGGCCATCGAGTCGGAACGCTTCGGCACGGTGCTGATGTTCGAGGTCGGCGCGACGTGCGTGGGGAGCTGGGATTACACCTTCACGCCCGGCGCGCGCGTGGCGAAGGGTGCGGAGAAAGGCTTCTTCAAATTCGGCGGCTCCTCGACCATCACGCTCTTCGAGCGTGGCCGCGTGAAGCTGGCGGAGGATTTGTTGGAGCAATCGGCGCGGCGCGTGGAGCTGTACGCGCGCATGGGCGATGCGATGGGGAAATTGTTCTGATCATTCCGATCAATTAACCACGGATGGACACGGATAAACACGGATGGGAAACCGAACTCCACCGCTCATCCGTGTTTAGCCGTGTCCATCCGTGGTTAAAAAATTTCTGACCGAGAAGTGAACCCGAACGAACAGACCCTGTGGCAAAGCCTGCGCGAACTCCCGCGCGCGGCATGGCTGCTCTACCTCGGCACGTTCATCAACCGCTTCGGCTCGTTCGTCATGCCGTTCCTCACCATTTACGCGGGCGATCATTTTCGCGCGCGCGGCTTCTCGATTCAGGACGCGACGGCGGCGGCGGCGTGGACGCTCACGTCGTACGGGCTGGGCCATTTCATCGCGTCGCTGGCCGGCGGTTACCTCACGGACAAAATCGGGCGGCGCAAAACCATCGCGCTCTCCATGTTCTCGTCCGCCGCTTCGATGCTGCTGCTCTCGCAGGCGGAATCGCTGGCCGCGATGATGGCGCTCACCGCGCTGACCGGCCTGACCACGGAACTGTATCGCCCCGCCAGCACGGCGCTGCTCGCGGACGTGGTGACGCCGGAGCAGCGCATCACGGCCTTCGCGGCGCTGCGCTGGGCGCTGAACGCGGGCTTCGCCTTCGGCCCGGCCACGGCGGGATTTCTCGCGGGCTACTCGTTCAAGTGGCTGTTCATCGGCGACGCGATCACCTCGGCGATGTTCGGACTGGTCGCGTGGTTTCTGCTGCCGCACGGATTGCGCGCGGGCGGTGAGTCCGCGAAATGGTCGGCGGCGTGGCGCGTGATGCGCGGTGACCGGCGGTTCCACAAGATGCTGCTCGCACAGTTCGCCATCGCGCTGATCTTTCTGCAAATGAGTTCCACCTTCAGCCTGCACGTCACGTCGGCGGGCATCAGCAAGGCGACCTACGGACTGCTCATGTCGTTGAACGGCGTGATGATCATTCTCCTCGAACTGCCGCT
>JANOAY010000821.1:0-8726 GCA_031411375.1 Pedosphaera sp.
TAATCAGCTCGGCGCGGCCGCAGGTTTGGCAAGTTTGGAATTGTTGCGCACGAAAAAATTCGTCGTCGCCCGCGCCGAACTGCAACGCACGCTCGACGAAGAATTGAAAACCCTCTGGTCGCTGCCGCACGTCGGCGACATCCGCCAGGTCGGCCTGATCGCCGGCGTGGAACTGGTCCGCGACTGGCGCACGCGCGAGCCGTTCGCCCTGCGCAAACGCGCCGGCCTCCGCGTTTGCGAAGCGATGGCCAGACGCGGCGTCCTGACCCGCCCCATCGGCAACGTCATCGTGCTGATGCCGCCCTACTGCACGACCAAAAAACAAACGCAGCGCATGGTGAGTGCGCTGCGTGAAAGCGTGGCCGAAGTCTTTACAGCGCCTTCAAATTCTTCGCGCCGTTGACGGTCGAGTTGACGCGCAGGCGCAGGCCGTTCAGGCGGATGAAGCCCGTGGCGTCGTCCTGGTTGTAAGCCTTGGTCGGGTCGGCCTCCATCGTGGCGATGTGCGGGTTGTACATGCTGAACTTCGACTTGCGACCGGCCACGTAGAGGCCGCCCTTGTAGAGCTTCACGCGCACGGTGCCGGTGACGTTCTTCTGCGATTCCTCGACGTAGGCTTGGAGCGCGAGGCGTTCGGGCGCATACCAGAAGCCGTTGTAAACCAGCTCGGCGTACTTCGGGATGAACGAGTCGCGCTGGTGCATGACTTCGCGGTCCATCGTCAGACTCTCCATCTGGCGGTGCGCGTAATGCAGGATGCTGCCGCCGGGCGTTTCATAGACGCCGCGGCTCTTCATGCCGACGAAGCGGTTCTCGACCATGTCCACGCGGCCGACACCGTGTTTGCCGCCGAGTTTGTTGAGGAACTTCATGACCTGGAGCGGCGACATCTTCTTGCCGTTCACCGCCACGCAGTCGCCCTTCACGAAGTCGAGTTCGACAAACTCCGCCTTGTCCGGTGCGTCTTCGGGCAGCACGGAGAGCGTGGTGAAATAATCGCGATTCTTCTTCGGGTCGAAGGAGTCGTACCACGGGTCTTCGAGAATGCCCGCCTCGTAGGAGATGTGCAGAAGGTTGCGGTCCATCGAGTAAGGCTTCTTCGCGCTGGCTTGAACCGGGATTCCTTTCGCGGCGCAGTAATCAATCATCGCCTGGCGACCGGGGAAATCCTTGCGGTACCGCTCGTCGCGCCACGGGGCGATGATTTGCAATTCCGGCGCGAGCGCGGCGGCGGTCAGTTCGAAGCGCACCTGATCGTTGCCCTTGCCGGTCGCGCCGTGGGCGATGGCGTCAGCCTTCTCGGCCTTGGCAATTTCAACCATGCGCTTGGCGATCAAAGGCCGCGCAATCGAAGTGCCGAGGAAGTATTGACCCTCGTAAATCGCCCCCGCGCGCAGCATCGGATAAATGAAGTCGCTGGCGAACTCCGCCTGGAGATCGTCGATGTAAATCTTCGACGCGCCCGTTTTCTTCGCCTTCGCGTTGAGACCCTTCAGTTCATCTTCCTGCCCGATGTTGGCGCAGAAGCAGATCATCTCGGCGTTGCCGTAGGTGTCTTTGATCCAGGAGAGCAGCACCGAGGTGTCGAGGCCGCCGGAGTAAGCGAGGACGATTTTCATAAGTTCAAATTCTCAATAGCCGAAAAACGAGGGCGCATCATTGCCCAAACGCGCGGGAAGAAAAGTGCAAATCTACCCCGAAGCTCAGGTGACTGTCCGTTGTAAATTCACCCACACCCTCAGTGCCTCCGTCGCGCTCCAGGCCTGCGCGTCGCAGCCGCGCGCGGCGTGCGGGGCGTCGCCGTCGAAGACTTCGGCGATGTGGCCGGCGCAGCCCGTGCGCATCAGATCGCGCATTGAAGAAAGATAAGCGCGCGCGGCGGCGATGGCGGCGGGTTCGGAATTCCACGCCAGCGCCAGCGCCTCGCAGAACGTGGGGAACGTCCAGCCCCACGCGGTGCCGTTGTGGTAGGCCGGTTTGCGCCGCGTGTCCTCGTCGCCTTCGTAGCGCGGCCAGTAGGGATGCGACGGATCGTTCAACAGCCCGCCATGATTTCCATAGATCGGGAACGGTGGCGAAACCGGCAGCGGCGCGAGCGAGCGCAGCGCGCCCGGCACCACGAGGTAACGCGCCGTCGCCTCGACGCAGCGTTGCGCACGCTCGCCCGTGACGAGGCCAAGGCTGATCGGGAACAGCGCGTTGCTGCGAAGTGCGTCGCTGCGTTCCGCGTTTTTTGCCGGGACGCCCGGGCGCGCGGCCAGCACGTCGGCGAACCAGCCGCGTTCTTCGATCCAGAACAGTTGGTGCAAGGACGATTCGGCCCGTGCGGCAAGCTCATCCCACGGCTCGCCTTCCGGGCGCGCGCCCATCGCGTGCAATTGTTTCAGCAGGCGAATCCACAGCGCCTGAATCTCCACCGGGTAGCCTTCGCGCGGCGTGCCGGCGGGATAATTCGTGTCCATCCAGGTGAAGTGGCTGGGACTCCAGACCAGCGCGGACGCGGCATCCATGCGGATGCCGTTGGGCGTGCCGCGCAAATGGTGAACGGCAATCGAGCGCAGCACGTCGGCGACGGTGCGCTTCGCGTCCACCTTGGTTTTGCGGAAGCCGGGTGTGACCGCTTCCAACTCCTCGCACGCCACGCCGAACCACAGCGCGGCGTCGCTCGTGTCGCGGTTGCTCGCATTCTCGCCGTGAATCGTATTCGGCAGCGTGCCGTTCTCCTCGAAGCGCGCGAAGGTCAGCAGCAGATCGCGCACGTCGTCAATCATCCCGCCCGCGATCAGGCCGCGCGCGCAGATGAGCGAGTCGCGGCCCCAGTCGAGGAACCACGGGTAGCCAGCGATGACGATCTTGCCCTCGCCGCGCCGCACCACGAACGCTTCCACCGCGCGCAGCAAGGAGTCGTGAAATTTGTCCGCGCGAATGGCCTCGGTTTCGAGCGAGAAGCTGCCGGAGATTTTCTCCGTCGCGGTCGCGTCCGGTTCCGCCGTCACCACGAGCGTCGTGGTTTCGCCGCGCTCCAGCGGAATCTCAAACCAGCCGGGGCTGTAGGCATCGCCGCAAACCGTCTGCCCGCGCGTCGCCTCGACCGGATGCGAAATGCGCTCGCACCATTCGGGAGCCGGATGGTAGCGGCCAGAATCCACGACGACGCGAAGCTGACGGTCCGACGCGGGCGTGAAGGCGAAGCCCGTTTCTGCTTTCTGCTTTCCGCTCTCTGCTTTTTCCCATCGGCGCGTGTTGCTCGCGAAGTGGTGTTCCGCCCCGCCGTTGCGCTGCGTCTCCGAGTGGAAACTTCGATCCTCAATGTCCACGCGCACGGTGAGACTGACACGTGCCTCGGGCGGCAAATCAGAACCGAACGGCACCGAGCGCGCCGGGCGATGAAAGCGCAGCACCGTCGTGTTCTGCTGCGGAACCATTTCCGCGCTGACTTCGATCTCGACGGCGCGGCCATCGCCAGCGCTCGCCAGAAATTTCCAATGCGCGGGCGGGCCGCCGCGAAACGCGGTGAGATTCTCGGCGTTGAGCGCGGTGGCGAAACCATCCGCCATGAGCCAAAGGCGCGCGCGCTTGGCGAAGACGTGCCGGTCCACGGGCAGCGTGGCGTGGAGATTCGCGCCGAGCAGGCAGTCGTATTTGGAAGTGATGCTGCCGAAGTCCACGGCCAGCCGCGCCATGCCGCCGCGACCGTTGGTGAGCAGGGCGATCTGAGGTTGCGCGCGCGTGAGCGGAGTCGTGCCGCGTTTGTGATGATCGTCGAGCAGGCGCACCACGGCTTCCACGCGCGGCTCGGTCTCGGTGTAACGCTCCAGTTCGAGCGTGGCATCCACCGAGCCTTCCAGCGCGCGCGGCACGAAGAACGCGACGTGCCCGCACTGCACGGCAATGGACTGGACATGCTCCACGGGCGCACCCGGCACCGTGAGCGTGGCGCGGAACGGCGAATTGTCGCGCACGAGCAGCCAGTGATTCGCCGGCGCGAGCGTGATGCGGCGGCGGTCGGCCAGTTCCCACAGGCCGACTTGTGGAAATTTATTTTCGCCAATCGCCTTGAACAACGCGGCGAGCAAATCGCGCGCGGCAGCTTCGCGATCCAGATGCAGCAGCGCGCCGAGAAAGGTTTTCGGATCGCGATCCACCCAGTCGGCCAGCACGCGCCAGTCGAACGCGCCGATGTTTTCGGCGGGCAGGACGCGGCTCAAGGCGGTCACGGCCCACGCGGCGCGGGCGCGGGCGGGGCGGTAGAAGATGGGTTCGTGGAGCGGGGCGGCTGTCGCGCCTGTGAACATGTTCGAGGGCGAGACGCCCGAGGCGGCAGACGGGACGCCCGCCCCACTACGATGCGCGCTCACGGCCAGGCAGAACACCGCCGCGCTCGGCATTTCAAATACGACGGCTCCGTTCGCGCCGCGCGGCAGCAGGGTGATTTTCTGCCCGAGCAAATCCACGAGCAGCTTCGGATCAAACGACACCGGCGTGACATCGCCCGCGCAGAAGAGCGACGGGTCCAGCGCGGCCAGTTGCGCGCGCTCAGTGTCGGTGTTCACGGCCACAACCACGCGTTGAGAACCATCCGCCGACTCGCGCAGCAGCGCGTACACCGACGACTCCGGCGTGGTGACGCGCGTGAGCTTTGCGCCGTCGAAGAAGCACGGGTGCGTGCGGAGCAGTTCGTTCAACTGCGCGAGTTCGGGAATGATGTTCGGCTCGCTGCCCCACGCGAGGCCGCGGCTGCTGTGGACGTTGACGCGTTCTGCCGCGAGCCATTCCACACCGTTCGTGAAACCAAAGCCGCCGCTCACGCTGGTGAGCGCGCAGAGGCGGTTGCGGAGCAGCGACCAGTCGCGACCGCGCGCGGCGAGGCGCGTGTTGTCGTGCGTCTCGCTATAGTGAACGTAAAGTCCGAGGCGCGCGCTCTGGCGCAGCGCGTATTCGAGATAGCTCGCGACATCGAGACCGGAATAATTCTGGAACAGCTCCGAGTAGGCCCACTGCATCCCGCCGTCGGTGATCAGATTCTCCGTCGCTTCCCACGAGCCGCCGAGACCTTCGAGCAGGAAAACGGTTTCCGGAAATTCCTCCAGCACGCGCGCCGTGATGTAACGCCACGCGCGCAAGGGAACCTTGTAGCCCGCATCGCAGCGAAAGCCATCCACGCCGCGCCGGCACCAGATGAGCAGCATCTCCGCGAGTTCCTCCCAGAGCTCGGCGCTCTTGTGATCAAGTTCCGCGAGGTCTTCCCAGACCGTGCCCCACGCGCCGGGACTGACGAAGTCGCCCTTCTCGTCGCGCAGATACCATTCGGGATGCGTCTCCTGGAGGCGCGCGCCCCAGCCGGTGTGATTGATCACGATGTCGATGAAGACACGTCCGCCGCGCGCGTGCGTGGCGTAAGTCAGTTCGCGAAACTGGTCGATGCCGGTGGTGCGTTTGTCGAACTCGACGAGGGCGGGATCCACCGCCGTCAAATCCTGCGCCGCGTAGGGCGAACCAAATCTGCCGAAGCGCGCGAAGGTCGTGGGCGTGGGATTCACCGGCAGCAAATGCAGAATGCGGCAGCCCAGCGTGTCCATGATGAAGGGCAGTTCCTTGATCAGGTCGCGGATTTTTCCCGACGGCGGAATAACGCTGTAGCCGCGCGCGTCGAGTTCGGTGAGCTGTTTGTCCAACGCAGGATTGACCGTGGCCGCGGCGTGCTTCGACGCGCCGAACATGCGGATGAACGCGCAGTAGATCGTGTTGTTGGTCCGATACTGATCGGGATGCACGGACACGCCGCAGTCCTCGCCCTCGGGCCAGTGCTGCCGGCCTTCGGGGTCAATGGCGTAAGCCTTCGCGCGGAAGAAGCCGCTCTCGGCAAGCGTGAGTTCGCGCGACCATTCGCCGTTGGCGTGCGTCATCGGCACGTCGTGCCACGCGGCGTTGGCGAGCGCGGGCCGGCGTGGATGGGCGGAGATGATTTCATGGCGGAGCAATTTTGCGCGCCCGAGTTGCGTGCGTAGCAAAACCCGCCAGCCTGCGGGCAGCGGCGAGCCATCATCGGTGCGCAAGGTGAAGCGAAGACGATCCCCGACAAAGCGCAGCAGGCGCTCGCCGGTCGCGGGGGACATGATGAGTCGAGCCATGCGTTTTCCTAAGCCGCGTGGAAATTTCCTGAGTGAGACGGCGAAAGCAATCACGGAGAGATTTTATGATGATGAAATGCGTTCACGCGGAGCAGTGGACAGCCTTGTCCACTGGATCAATCGCAGCACATGCAGGCCGCAAGCGCACAGCAAGCCGAACTGCGGACTCGGCGGTCCGCAGCTCCGCCGGGCCAAAGTCACTTGTGCGTTGTCACCGACGCGCGCCCGTCCCTACGCTGCGGCCCGACATGCTAGGAACCTTGCTCAATGCCGGCGCGATTCTGCTCGGAGGATTTCTCGGCACCGTCACGAGGCTCGACATCGCGGCACCGCGCCAGCAGCAGCTCAAAGTGCTGCTCGGCGTCGCCACCACGTTCTTTGGCCTCAAGCTGGTCTGGACCGGACTGGCTTCGACGGGCACGGCGAAAGGATTCTTCCGCCAGCTTGTCGTGGTGCTCGTCGCGATGGTCGTTGGCCATCTCATCGGCAAGCTCTGTCGCATCCAGTCGATCTTCAACCGCCTCGGCCATGACGCGAAGTTGAAACTGGAACGCGCGACCAGCCAGCCGAAGAAATCCGCCAGCGATGGATTGCTTGCCGCCGCGCTGCTTTTCTGCGCCGCGCCGCTCGGTCTCGTGGGCGCGCTGGAAGACGGCATTCATCAGTATTACGCCCCGCTCGCGATCAAGGCGGTGATGGACGGAGTCGCGGCCATCTCGTTTGCCCGCATGTTCGGCTGGACGGCGATGCTGGCGTCTTTGCCGGTGGCGGCATTTTTGTGCGGCGTGACTTTGCTCGGCGTGCGGATGGCCCCGTGGCTGGAAGCGCAGCAAGTGCTCGGCGTCTTTCACGCGAGCGCGGGACTGGTGATGACCTACGTGACGCTGGTGATTTTTGAAGTGAAGAAAGTGGAGATTGCGAACTATCTGCCGTCGCTGTTCGTCGCGCCGCTGTTGATGAAGCTGTGGTTCGCCGTCTTCGGCACGTAGCGCGGTCAGTTCAGCAATCGATACCAGTTGTCACGCTGGTGCGGTTCATAGTCGAGGTCGGTGATGAGCCGCTGCATGTCGGCCACGCCCATGCGGAAGGTGGTGCCGGCGGCGCTGACGACGTTTTCCTCAATCATGATGCTGCCGAGATCGTTCGCGCCGTACTTCAGCGCGACCTGGCCGATTTCGAGGCCCTGCGTGACCCACGAGCTTTGCACGCTGGGCAGGTTGTCGAGGTAGATGCGGCTGAGGGCCTGCGTGCGGAGATATTCGTGCGCGCCTACGGTCGGGGCTTTGAGCACTGCATTATCGGGCTGGAAAGTCCAGCAGATGAAGGCGGTGAACGCGCCACCGTTCAGCGCGCCGGACTCGACGGCTTGCGCGAAGTCGGAGGCGGTTTCGAGTTTCGAGTTTCGTGCGGGGAGTTTTCCAGCGGCGACCAGTCGCGCCAAAGATTTGTCCTGCTGCTGGCGCACCACTTCCAAATGCTCGATGCGATCCTCCAACGTCTCGACATGGCCGAACATCATCGTGATGCTCGTGGCGAGGCCTTGCTGGTGCGCGAGGTCCATCACGTTCATCCATTCGGTGGCGCTGGCCTTGAGCGGGGCGATGCGGTTGCGCACGCGCTCGACGAGAATTTCTCCGCCGCCGCCGGGCAAGGATCCGAGACCGGCCGCGACAAAATCTTTCAGCACTTGCTCGACCGGTTCGTTGAAGAATTCCGAGAACGCCACCATCTCGCTCGGGCTGAAGCCATGCACGTTGATCTGCGGGAACTTCGTGCGGATGTGCGCAAGCAAATCGAGATACCACTGCTTGGTCAGCTTGGGATGATGCCCGCCCTGCATGAGAATCTGCGTGCCGCCGAGCGCGATGGTCTCCTCGATTTTACGATCCATCTCCGCGTGTGAAATCACATACGAGTCCGCGTCCTTCTCCGTCCGCCAGAACGCGCAGAACTTGCAATACACGTTGCAAACGTTCGTGTAGTTCACGTTGCGGTCCACGATGTAGGTCACCACGTCGTTGCCGCGCCCGCCGTGAGCTTTCGCGCGCAACAATTGGCGACGGCGATCGGCCAGCGCGCCCAGTTCCTCTAGCGGCAGGTGACAGAGGCGCAGCGCCTCAGCGGCATGGACGCGCCCGCCGTCCCAGACTTTCTGGAGCAGCGCGTCGAGTGATGCGTCGTGAATCATCGGACGCAATTTAGCGGCGGGCGCGGAAACGGGAAGGGGGAAACGTGGCTGGTTGCATCTGGGAAACTGCGAGGTTGGAAAACCTCGCCACCTGCCGACAAGAATGTCGGCGTTACGTCATAACGCCGGCTTTCCAGCCGGCAGGTTGAGAGACTTTCCAGTCTCGTGTGACGGTCGGCGGTAAATGTGTGAACCCATTCTCACCCACTGCGAACCCCGCCCACGTATCTCTCCGTAGGACGCTCCCGGACGCCACAATCGTCCTGACTCCAATGGTGTTCACCGGGCGCATGAAACAGATTCGTCGCGTCACCAATGAGCACTGTCCGCAACATCAATGTGTTCCTAGCCGACGACTCGATCGTTCTCCGCGAACGGGTGCTGGAAATGTTGCGCGATATTCCCGG
>JANOAY010000822.1:0-3325 GCA_031411375.1 Pedosphaera sp.
GCCGTCCCGGCTGGTGGTTCTTCAGCCGGGACGGCCAAAGGACCAGGGCAGGCGGGACGCCTGCCCCACTACGCAAATGGTCGGCGCGCGACCATTTCCCCAGCCTTGAACCGCGCAATCTGAACACATACTTTCCGCGCCCTTATGGAAAAAGTCGTCATCATCGGCACGGGCTGCGCGGGTCTCACCGCCGCTCTTTACACCGCGCGCGCACAACTGGCCCCGCTCGTCCTCACCGGTCTCATGCCCGGCGGACTGCTCACCACCACGAGCATTGTCGAAAACTTTCCCGGCTTTCCCGAGGGCATTGACGGCTACGAACTGATGACGCGGACGCAGCAGCAGGCCGAGCGTTTCGGCGCGAAGGTCAAGTTCGGCACCGTCGAGTCCGTGGATCTGTCGAAGCGCCCGTTCACGCTCGTCGTGGATGGCGAGCCGGTGCAGGCCGAGACCATCATTATCGCCAGCGGGGCCGGGCATAAGCACCTTGGCGTGCCGGGCGAAGACGAGTTGGAAAAGAAAGGCGTGACCTACTGCGCGACGTGCGACGGCGCACTGCCGATGTTCCGCAACCAGCCGCTCGTCGTGGTCGGCGGCGGCGATTCCGCGTGCGAGGAGGCGAGTTACCTCACGCGCTTCGGCTCCACGGTTTATCTCATCCACCGCCGCGACAGCTTGCGCGCGTCGAAGATCATGGCCGACCGCACGCTGGCCAATCCGAAGATCAAACCGATCTGGGATTCCGTCGTGACCGAGGTGCTGGACGTGAAGCTGAACAAAGTCACGGGCGTGAAGATCAAGAATCTCAAGACCAACGCCGAGAGCACGCTCGACTGCGCCGGAGTGTTCGCCGCCATCGGCCACGTTCCGAACACGCAGCTCTTCAAGGGCGTGATTGACATGGACGACGCGGGCTACATCCAGCGCCGCCACGGCTCGGAGACGAATGTGACCGGCGTGTTCGTGGCGGGCGACTGCGCCGACCGCGTGTATCGCCAAGCCATCACGGCGGCGGGCATGGGCTGCGCGGCGGCGATTGACTGCGAGCGTTTCCTGAGCGCGCAGAATCAGTAAGCCCATGACGCCTCAACTCACCCCTGAACAGCGCGAGTCCATCGCGACCGCGCTTTATCAGGGGCAGAAGATTGAGGCGATCAAGCAACTGCGCGAGCGGAGCGGGCTGGGTCTCAGGGAGTCAAAGGACATCATTGACCGGCTCGAAGCGGACTTGCGGCAGGCACACCCGGAGCGTTTCGCCGCGCCCGTCAAAGGCCGCTTGGGCGTGGGAGCCATCGTGCTTTTCCTGCTCGTGGACGCCGTGATTGTGATCCTCTATTTCGTTTTCCGCTGATGCTGCCCACTGAACTTGCCACCGCGCTGCGCTCGCCGAATCCACCGCACCTCCTCGACGTGCGCCAGCCGGACGAGCACGCCCTCGTGGCGCTGCCGAACTCGACGCTGATCCCGCTCGCCCATGTGCCGACGCGCGCGGATGAGATTGAGTCGTGGAAGGAGGAGGACGTGGTCGTCTATTGCCACCACGGCGTGCGGAGCGCCATGGCCATCGCGTATCTGCGCGCGGCGGGTTTCAAAAAACTCCACAACCTCTCCGGCGGCCTCGCGCGTTGGGCAGAGGAAGTGGAGCCGACGATGCCGCGCTACTGAAGGAGCGCGGACCGCCGAGTCCGCATTGGATGCGTCTTCACACCGTTGTCGTCCGGCAGCACGCTGGGAGATACGGCTTCCTGACCGGCCCGCCGGCGCTCCCAGGCGCGCGCCGTACGGATGCGCCTCTCCCGCTTCCTCACAACTCCGCCTTGGCACAACCGCCGCCCGTGAGGCATACATGGCCATATTGATGCCGAGCTTCATCGTCCGAACTGCCGCGACGCTTCTCTCCGGTCTGGCCGCCTTCAGCTTCGTGGCTGAAGCCGCCGCGCAGGAAGATGCTGCGCTTTATTTCCGTCGCACGCATGGCGGCGCCTGGCCGGTGCGTGGCGTGGATTCCTCGGATCAATTCATCGAGGTCAACGGTGCAACACCGACCTCGTCCGCGTTGAAAGGTTCCCCGGCCCCATCACTGCTTGACGGCGGCATCAACGCCGCCGACCTCGGCAAGGGCGATTGGATCTGGCAAATCCCGACGTGCATCAGCGCTCTCGGCGTCGGCGACGTGCAGGGGCTGATTGATTACGAAAAGAATCGCGGCATGAAATGGATCACCGTGAAGTGCGGCAACGGGTCGAGCATCTGGACGCAGTTCACCGCCGACCTCGTGAACCGCGCGCACGCGGCGGGGCTGAAGATTTTCGGCTGGGCCTACATGTTCGGCGACGACGTTCCGGGCGAAGTCAGCATGGCGCTCAATGCTCTGAACCTCGGCGCGGACGGCTTCATCATTGATGCCGAAACGGAATACGAAACGCTCGCGAACAACAGCGTGGCCGCGTCGAACTTCTGTTACGCCGTCAAAGCAGCGTATCCAAACCGCTTCCTCGCGCACGCACCGTTTCCCATCATCAGTTCGCACCCGGGCTATCCTTACATTGCTTTTGGCAAAGGCTGTGACGCGGTGATGCCGCAGGCGTATTGGGCGGACATCGGCGGAACGAACGGCACGAACTACGCCATCACGATGGTCACGCGCATGAACAGCGAATGGCGCAACTGGCAGAACGCACTGAGCGCGGCGAACACCAACGCCATCAAGCCCATCATCCCCATCGGCCAGGCTTACAACTCCGTGAACGGCATCGTGACCGGGACGCAGATCACGAACTTCATGTTCGCGCTCAAGACCAACACGCCCGCCACCGCCGGCGGCTACAAGGGCGTGAGCTTCTGGAGTTGCCAGCATCACTCGACGGACATGTGGAACGCCATCGGCGCGATCCAGATTGGCTCGCAGTTCGACACGCCGTCGGTCGTCACGCACCCGGTCAACCGCGCGGTGGACACGGGCACCAACGTCACGTTGCAAATCACCGCCAGCGGCGCGGCTCCGCTGCGTTTCCAGTGGCGGCTGAATGGCGCGAACCTTTTCTCCGCCACGAACATCTCTATCACCTTGAACAACGTGCAGCCCACGAACACCGGCAACTACGACGTGGTGGAGACGAACAGCCACACGAAAACGGAGGGTGGACAACTCCGGAGAATGGTGCGGCCACGGCATCACGCTTGTCTTTAATCTATTCGGACACGACTTTTCGTGTCCGAATAGGTGCCCAGATTCGAAGAAGATGGGCCGGCCAAGACAGCGCCAGCTGTCGCGGAGCTGAGCGTCAGCGAGGCGGAGGCATTGGCGGGCGGCCTCCTGAGGGCC
>JANOAY010000823.1:0-6850 GCA_031411375.1 Pedosphaera sp.
AGTTGTCCGCGAAGTCCGTGCCGCCCTGGCCGCCGACCGAGCCGAAGCCGAAGAAAGGGCGATACTGAGTTGCGTCTGGCGTGTTCCAGATGAACTTCGGCTCCCCGGTGAGCGCCGCCACGAAGGTGTTGTTGTTCAGGCCGGTGAACAAATCCACGGTCACGAAGCCGCGCTGCACATTCCACGAGGTGAAGTCGAAGCTGCTGTTCGGCAGGATCTGATTTCCGAACCGCGAAAGGTCGCGCACGTTGCTGACCACGAGCGTGTAGCGCGCGCCCGGCGTGTGGGGCGAGGTGAGGAGCGCGACCTGGCTGGGCGAGCGCAAGTACGCGGCGGTGATGGTCAGGCCGGCGATGGAATAGTTCGCCGTGTTCGTGGCCGTCGAGGGCAGAAGGCTCTCGGAGAAGCTGACGGTCACTTCGTTCTGCAAACCGTTGCCGACCACGCCGGTGAGCGCGGGCGGGGCGTTGTCCGGGTTGACCACAGCGTTCAAATTGATCGATTTCTCGGTCGCGCTCTGCGGATTGTAGAGGACGACGCTGTAGGTGTTCACGCCGTTGTCAATGTTGGTGAGCGTGACGCTGACGTTGTGGCTGACCGCGCCGGGGATGGGGACGCCGTTCTTCTTCCACTGGTAGGCGATGGGCATGGCCCCGAGCACGTTGGTCACGGAGAAGTTGATGACCTGGCCTTCGGGGAAGATCGTGCCGCTGGGCGACTGGACGATGTTGTTGGCCGTGACCGGGCCGGTGATGGGGGCGAAGAAGGTGGAGGGGATGAACTCGGTGGCTGCGGGCAGGGTGTCGTTCTGCGTTGCGGTGCCGTAGCCGCGCATGGCCACGCCCACGCCGTCGCCGCCACCGCCTTCTTTGAACAGCACTTCCATGTAGTAGCGCACGCCTGCCGTCAGGTTGAGACCCGCCGAGATGGAACTGTCATTCGTGGCGTAGGCCGCGCGGAAGCTGCCCAGCGACGCGATGGAAGCGCGCCCGGAATAATCCATGCCCGCCGTGTTGAAGAAGATTTGCGACGAGTCGTCGTTCTTCAAAAAGAAGCGGTAGAAGCCGTTCGTGGGCGGCACGAAGTAGGCGGAGATGCGCGCGCCGTAGTTGTCGCCGGCGATGGCGTTCAGGCTGTTCAGGTCGCGCTTGAAGCCGAAGTAGCCCGGCTGGATGATGAAGTCCGGGAAGCCGCCCTGGTATTTCGGATTCTGCGTGAGATCCGTCAGCGCCGTGGTGTTCTGGATGCCGGTGTAAAGCTCGGCCTGAATCGGCGACTGGTAGCCAAGCTGGAACGCGGGCGCGACCGGGATGGGCCGCAGCACCGAGTATTCCAAGCACTCGCCCAGACCGGGCAGGATGTTGCTGTTCGTCGCCGTCAGGAAATCCGGAAAACCGCGCCACGCCACCGCGAGACCGTCGCCGCCCACGCCCTCCGCCCAAAGTCCTTCGATGTAATACCATTGGCCGTTGGTCAGGCTGATCGGGCCGGTCACGGAGCCGTCGTTCGTGGCGAAGCTGTTGCGGAAGCCGCCCAGCGAGGCGAGCACGGACTTGCCGGAGGGCAGGGGGCCGTTGGTGTTGATGGCGAAGGTCGAGCCGTCATCCGACTTGAGGTAGAAGCGGTAGAAGCCGTTGCTCGGCGCGACGAAGTAGGCGGAGAGGCGCCCGCCGTAGTTGTTGGAGAGGCCCACCACGTCCGCGAGATTCGTGCTGAAGCCGAACACGTTCGTCCACATCGTGTAGTGGGGCGTGTTCGCGAGAAAGGCCGGCGAGTTCGTAAACGTGGCGATGGTGCCCGCGCCGGAGTTCGTGAAAATCTCGATGCGCGCCGGACCCATGAGTCCGTGCTGTCCGAGGTTGAAAGCCGAGGGATAAAAATTCGTGACCGTGGCGATGCCCGCTACGGTCGTCGGCGCAATCGGCACCGATGTTGGCACCGCATAGAAGAAGCGTCCGTCCGCCACTTCCGTCTGCGGCGGCACCACGGTGGGGGCCGTGGCGTCCGTGATGTTCGCGAACCAGCGGAACGCCATCGCGAAACCGTCGCCGCCAGAGCCTTCCTTCCACAGTCCCTCCACGAAATACGGCTGCCCGGCGGAGAGCGTGACGTTGGTGGACACTTGGTTCGTGACCGAGCCGGCGTAGTTGGCGTTGGCCGTCGGCTGGAAGGCGAGCAGCGTCCGCGCGGACGGGTCGGGTCCGTTCGTGTTCATGTAGAACTGATGCGCGTCGTCGCCCCGGATGAAGAATTTATACACGCCGTTGCTCGGCGGGATGAACCACGCGGTCATGCGCCCGCCGTAGCTCTGGAGGAACCCGCTGTCGAGGAAGCTGCCCGTGCTTGGGGGGTTGAAAGCAAAGGCATTGGTGAAGATCACGTAGTCCGCCGTGTTCGAGAAATACTTGGGCGTCCAGGTGAAGTTCGTCATCGCGTCGCCTGCGGAGCCGGTCAGGTTGTCGAAGATTTCCACCTTCACCGTGCCAAAGCCCACCGTCCGGATCGAGTTCAGCACGATGGGCGTGCCGTTCGTGCCGCGCACGCCGCCGGTGAAGACCACGTTGTAGAGCGGGCCGTTGGTCAGCGGCGTGGCGGTGATGAGCACCACGCGTGTCACGCCCTGGGTCGAGAACGCGCCCTGCTCGAAGATCACGCCGGTGATGGTGACGAGCTGGCCGAGGCTGTTCGTGATCCGGTAGTTCGCAAGGTTGGAAACGGTGGTGATGTCGAGCGGCACGTTGAAGTTGAGCGTCAGCGCGTTGCTGCTCAGATAGGGGATCCACGCGCTGGTCACGACCGGCGCGGTCACGTCGGTGTAGTTCACCGTCACCGTGGTCACGGCGCTGATCGCGGCGAGTCCGCCCGGCCCGCGCGCGATGACGCGGAACTGCGCGCCGTTGTCACCCTGGTTCAAGGCCGGCGTGGTGTAGCTGCCCACCGCCGAACTGATGGTCGGCGTGGAACTGGGCTGCGCGGCCTGGCCGGGAATGTTCGTGAACCCGCCCGCGCCGTCGCTGCGCTGCCAGACGAAATGAATTTCGTTGCTCGGGAACAGCGTGCCGCCCGCCGCCGCCGTGACGGTGAGCGTGGTGAAGCCGTTCGTCACCGGCGCGGTGATATTGATGGTGGCAGTCGGGTTGAGATTGACGGTGAAGCCCAGCGTCGCACCTCCCACCGACCAGTCGCCGTAGCTGCGGTACTGCGCGGCGGCCGCGAGGTTATATTCGTCCGTGCGGGAGAAGGTGGCCGGGCCGACGACCATGTTCGGAGTCATCGTCGCGGTGCTCTGGCCGTATTGAATCCAGTCCGCGCCGCCGACATTGGTGCCGTAGTAGTAGGTGAAGGTGTTGTTCACGCGACGCAGGCGGAGCCACATGTTCGGGAAGTAGCCGTTGGCCGCGAAGCCAGGCTTATACAGGAGGGCGGGGGTGGAGGCCGCGCCGAGAATGGTGGTGCGAAGGGCGCTGCCGATGAAGTTCGAGCTGACCGGCATGCCAGTGTCAATGGGCGCGGTGGAAACGCGGACCATGCGGCTGCCGGCCTCGAAGTTTTCTTTCGCGACGATGCCGGCCTGGGCGGCTTCATCGCGGCCCGTGAAAATGGTGGTGCCGCGCGGACGCTGCAATCCCTGCACGCGCACGCGGATGTCGAAGTCGCCCGTGCGCAGGCCGCCCGCGAAATGACCCTGGTCGGCAAGGTTGAAAAAATCGATTCCGCCGCCGGACTGTTCGATGTCGCCGGTGCTGCTGCTGAACGTGGAACCCAAAGTGAGCGGACCGCCGACATCCGTGGGCGTGAGTCCGAGCACGGTGCCGGCGGCGTTGTTCACGCTGAGAGCATTGCCCGCGAGATCCGTCACGCCGGAAACGGTGACGGTGAAGGCTCCCGAGATCGCGGCGGACAGGGTCAGCGCCACGCGTCCGTCAGAACGCAGCGCGGCGTTCGTCACCGTGCCGCCGGTGACGGAATAATTTCCCGGCGTCGTCGCGCCCGTCGCATCCATCGCCTCGGTGAAGGCCACGCCAATCGTTTTTCCATCCACGCTGCCGACCGAGACCACGCTCGGCGCGGTCGCGTCCGCCGTGACCGTGAGCGTCGCGGGCGAGGCGCTGCTGTCCGCGCCGCCGATGGCGTTCGTGACCGCCACATACACGGAGATGCTGCCCGCCGTGGTCAGAACCGGCGTCGTATAGGTCGCATTCGTCGCGCTGCCGCCCACGAGGACGCCGTTCGTGTACCAAGTGTAAGCCATCGGCGGCGTGCCGTCCGACTTCGCCACGAAGGTCGCGGAACGATAAGTGGAAATGGACTGGCTCACCGGCGGGGCCGTGACCCGCGCCGCGCCGTTGGTCATCCACACGGCGAAGTTGTCAATGTTGTCCACGCCCGCGTTCTCGACGGCCTCGATGGCGGGATAGACCGTGGTGTTGAAGGCGATACGACCGGTCACGACCGTGGGCGCGAGCGTCATTACGTTCGACTGAAAGGCCGTGCCAAACGTGCCGTAGGAATCCAGCGCGCCGGAGAACAGCACGTTGCTCACGTTCGTGCGGACGAAGGTCGCGGAGAGTTTGTACCAGTTCGTGAACGTGGCGTTGACCACGCCGAGGGCGCTGCTGACCTTGTTTGAATATTCCTGATAGGTGGTGGCGAAAGCGTTGCCACTGTTGGTGGTCATGAAGATGCCGTACTCGAGGGCGAGGTTGGTGTTCTGCGTGATCATCGAAGTGCGGAGGTTGAGCCAGTTCACCACGCTGCCGCCCTCGATGAAACCGTTGGTGGCAATCGCCACATTGTTGCTGTAGCCGACGAAGCCGAGGAGCATCTGCGCGACCGTCCCGCCTTGAGCCGACAGTTTGCCGCGATAAAAGATCGACAGGTTCAGCGTCGCGCCGTCATGGAGGCCGAAGGGGAAGCTGTCGCCCAGATACGTGAGCGTGCTGAAGTTGCCGCTGCCCGTCACGCCCTCGAGCGCGCGGCTGCCGCCCACGCCGAACGAATTCGTCTCGTGCCATACCGCCGCCTGGTTGGCCGTCCTGTTGCGCACCCCGAAACTGTTCGTGAGCTGGCCCGGCGTGTTGAAATCAATGAACACCGCCTGTCCGAACACGGACGGCGCGGCCAGCGCCAGGAGCAATGCGGCGCACAGAAGGAGTGAACGTGAAGACAGTGTTTTCATTTTCGAGCGAAGGATGGAACGGAACATCGAAGACATATTATTGGGCGAATGGAAATGCGGCGCAGTCATCAAAGGCCGGCCGGTCCTGTCTGGGCAGGATGGGCGCTCATCAAAATCGGCGCGGACATCCCTGAAAAAACGCCGCGGCTGATCAAGCCGCGTCCGTCATGCAGGGGCCAACTAGGATGAACGCACATTTGGGTCGAAGGAATTGAAACGTCACTTTTCCTCCGAAAGCAACACGAAACATGAGGCCAGCAGATTCCGGAGTGCTGCCCGGCTCGGTTTCCGGCGGTGGGAGCGGTCGCGCGGCGACTGCTGCAAGGTGGGTTTTGTCGCCCGGCGACAAAACCAGCCCGCGCCGGGCGCGACCAGTTCCACCAGCCCGTTTTACGAACCGTGCCGCGAGGCCCGCAATCGTCAATGCCCGCAAGTGCAGGCGTATTCCGCGCGCTGGCAGCCGCCGCAAGTGTGCGCGTCGTAGCGGAAGCGGAAGTTCTGCGGGCGGGCCTCGGGCGCGGACTTGAACTGCACGATCAGGTTGTAGCCGTCGCCGTCGGGCAGCTTGGTCTTGCTCACCAGCACGTCGCCTTTCTTCTCGAATTCCATTTTCGCCTGGCCGCTTTTCGCCTCGGCGATCACGGTCACGGTCTGGGCCGTGGCCGCGACGGGTTTCAGCTCCGCGTCGTAAAACGTGATGCTGACGGTGCGGTCCTTCTCCACGAAGAACTCGGCGCGCGGCACGGTCTTTTCCAACAGCCGTCCGCCCTTGGGGCCGCCCACGATTTTTTCCGCGGCGTTCACGTTGAACAATCCGGCGCAGAGCGCTCCGACGAGGACGAACAGTTTCAAGAATGTTTTCATGGGTTGGCTGGTTTGAGGTTCTTACTTTTTGACTTCGACGGGCTGGAGTTTGGTTTGCAGCGCGGTGATGGCCTCGCCCATTTTCTTCACGTTCGCCTCGGTGGCCTTCTGCGCGCCGGCGGCCCCGGACTTGTCGATGGCGGCGGCGAGCTTGGTGATTTCTTTCGCGCCATCCTCGGCTTTGGCTTTGTGCTCGGCGGCAACTTTGGCGGGCAACGCCTTCACGAGATCGCGAATGGCGAAGGCGTGATCATGCGCCTCGCCCAAATCTTTCTTGGCCACGGTGCGGACCAGTTCCGCCTGCTGCTGGTGAATCGCCCTCCAAATCTCCGGCACCGTCGCGGGGATCTTGGTGAAGTGGCTGTGACCGCCGCCACCCGGTGCGGGAGCCGGCGCCTGGTCCTGCGCCAGGACGGACGTGACGGCGAGAGCGAGGCAGGCCAGGAGGCGCAGCGTGATGAGCGTGGTGTTTTTCATAATTCAGTCTTGTGATTGGTCGGCTGGTTATCGTGTTTCGTTTAGTGGCGGAACATTCGTGGTTGTGCTGCTCTCCGCTTCCGTTCCGGGGTCGCGGTTGCCCTCCATCTTCTGATGCAGCTCGAAGTGCTCGTCCTTGTTCAGCGGAAATTCTTCCGCGAACCGGGTGTGCTGGTAGCCGTGCAGTTGCATCAAGAGCAGGAGCACACCGGCGCACATCAGCGCGGAGTTCGCGACTTTGCTGAACTTCAGGAACGAGGCCGTCTTGCGCCATCCCGCCAGCACGATCCATGACAGCGCGCGCTTGCAGCACAGCTCGACGGATTTTTC
>JANOAY010000824.1:0-3437 GCA_031411375.1 Pedosphaera sp.
CCTCGGTCTCGGCGGCGAAGGTTATCTCAGCTACAGCATCGCGACGCCTACGGGCGAAGGCGTGACCAACCCGAAGACCTTCACCCGCGTCCGCCGCTGCGTGATGGTGGACAACTTGCGCATCTATTGATGCGCAAATGACGAATGACGAATTCCGAATGACGAAAGAAATCCAAAGCACGAATGCCGATCAGCGCCTGATGCGCAGCGGTTCGGCCCTGTCAATTGGGCTTTGTCATTCGCTCGTCATTCGTCATTCGTCATTCGTCATTTTTCCCAAGGAGACCGTGTGCTATTAGCGCGCGTAGAGGGAAACGTGGTCGCCACCCGGAAGCATCCGAGCTTCGAGGGCTGGCGGCTCGTCATCTGCCAGCCCATCGACAACGCGGGTACGCCTGAAGGCGCGCCGCAGATCGCCATCGACTCTCACGGCGCGGGCATGCACCAGCGCGTGATCATTTCCAGCGACGGTTCCGAGGCGAGGAAAGCAGTGGGAGATCCGAAGAGTCCCGCACGCTGGCTCGTGGTCGGAATCGTGGATGAATTGGAACCGGGGGTGCCGGTATGAAGCTCGGCTCCGTCATTGGTCGTGTCACCTTGAGCAAGGCGGTCCCTGAACTGACCGGCGCGCGCTGGCTCATCATTTCGCCGTTCACGCGCGAGCATTATCAGCGCGGCACGGAGACGCCCGCCGGCCTGAGCAAAGACCCCAGCCTCGTCGTCTATGACGCGCTCGGCGGCGGCGTGGGCCAGACCATCGGCTACATCGAAGGGCGCGAAGCGGCGCAGCCGTTTGAGCAGTCGCCGCCCATCGACGCCATCAACGCCGCGCTCGTGGACGAGATTTTCTACAACCCCATGAAGTAAGATTTTATGCCTGCTGTCATTACTGCCAAAGAAATTGAGGACATCATCGCCAAGGGTGGCGATCCACAAAGCTATCCGGCCGACGTGGTGCTCACGCCTTCGGCCAAGGACGCGTTGCGCGACTACGCGAACGCCCGGCGCGCTCCCTTCGTCACCAGTGCGGGAATTTCCTCCGCGGGCAACAGCCTGGCCACGACCACGACGGCTCCGGCCACTCCGCTGAATTCCAAATCGCCCAAGGCTGACCTCGAAGCGTTCTTCAGCTCTCCCTACTGCCACGCGCTCAAGGAGCAGATTTGTGAGATGGGTCATCGCCTGTGGAAGCGCGCCTACGTGGACGGGAACGGTGGCAACATGGCCATCCGCGTCGGCGACGACATCGCCATCTGCACGCCCACGTTGGTGAGCAAAGGCTCGCTCAAGCCCGAGCACATGTGCCTCGTGGATTTCGAGGGCAATCAACTCTGCGGCACGAAGAAGCGCACCAGCGAAATCCTGATGCACTTGCAGATCATGAAGCGGCAACCCCAGGCGGTCGCCACCTGTCATTGCCATCCGCCTTATGCGACAGCGTTCGCCGTTGTCGGGGAAGCGCCGCCCACCTGCATGTTGCCGGAGTATGAAGTGTTCTGCTCCGTCGGCGTTGCGCCGTATCGCACGCCCGGTTCAGCGGACATGGGCAAGCTCGTGGCGGACCTCACCGACCAATACAACACCATCCTGATGGCCAATCACGGCGTGGTGACATGGTCGCACAACAACATTGAGGAAGCCTACTGGCGCATGGAGATCATCGAGGCCTACTGCCGCACGATTGTTGTCGCCGGCCAGTTGGGCAAACCGATTCGGACCTTCACCGGGCCGCAGATGCAGGACATCCTGAACATCAAGAAGTCGCTCGGCTTCGTGGACCCGCGCTACAACATGAAGGAATGCGAGTTGTGCGACACCGGCGACTGGCGTCCGGGCGCGACCTGCGCCTTGCCGGCGAAGGAGACGCCGACCGTCGGCCTCGATCCGCAGGCGGAGGAGATGGTCAGGGCCATCACCGATCAGATTCTGGCGCAGATGAAGTGAATTTTTAGCCACTGATGAAACACGGATTGAACACGGAAGGGAACCTGAACAGGAATTCGCCTTTCCTCAATCCGTGTTTCATCCGTGTTCAATCCGTGGCTAAACAAATTTGAATTTATGAAAGTCACAATCATTGGCGGCGGTGGCCGCGTGGGTTCTTGCGCGGCGTTTGCGCTGCAATGCGGCGGGCTGGTGGCCGAACTGCAAATCCTCGACGCGAACAAGGACCTGGCCGAGGGCGAGGCACTCGACTTGTTGCACGGCAGCGCATTCTGCGGCGACCAGAAGATTTACGCGGGCGATTACACTCGCGCCGCGGACAGCGACATCTTCCTCATCACCGCCGGCCTGCGCCGCAAGCCGGATGAGTCGCGCCTCGACCTTATCAACCGCAACGTGGCGCTCTTCGTCGGCATTCTCGACAGCATCAAGGCCGCGGGCTTCAAGAAGGACGCGCAGGTCTTCGTGGTCTCGAACCCGGTGGACATTCTCACGCAACTCGCCGTGCAGCGGCTCGGCCTGCCGTGGCAGCAGGTTTACGGACTCGGCACGATGCTCGACACGTCACGCTTCAGCTCGTTCATCGCGGAGGAACTCAAACTCGCGCCCACACAGGTGAAGGCGCTGATTCTCGGCGAGCACGGCGACTCGATGCTGCCCATCTGGTCGAGCGCGGCGGTGAATGGTTTGCCGCTCACCGGTCTGCCGGAATGTTCGCCCGGTTTTCAAAGCGCCGTCTTCGAACGCACCAAGGGCAGCGGCGCGGAAGTGATCAAGCGCAAGGGCGGCGCCGGTTGGGCCGTCGGTGTGGCCATCCGCGACGTGATTCATGCCGTGCTGCTGAACAAGCAGGCGTTGCTCCCGGTGTCGTCGCTCGTGCAGGGCGCTTACGACATTCGCGACATCTGCCTGAGCGTGCCGAGCGTGGTCGGACGCGGCGGCGTGTTGAAGCATGTGGAGATCAAATTGTGGCCGAAGGAACTGATGGGCTTGCAGGCGTCGGCCCGCGCGCTCAAGGAAACGCTGGCAAAGGTGAAGGCCTGATTTTGGAGCCACGGATGAAACACGGATTGAACACGGATACGGAAATGCGATGGGCAAGCCTTCTTCCCCAATCTGTGTTCCATCTGTGTTTCATCCGTGGCTAATAAATGAAATCTCTCGATACAAAACTCGCAGAAATCAAAGCCAACCGCGCCTCGCGGGCCTTCATCATCGCCGATGCGAAGGATGCGGACATGGCGTTTGGCGTGCGTTCGCCGGGGCCGCGACAGTATTTGTCGGGACGCGGAAAGAGACCGGCGCAGTTCTCGCCCGAGGTTTGGAACCGCGACGAGTTCGGCTACCGCAACCTGCCTGAGTTCCTCGACATCATTCGCGAGGTTACCCATCAGGGGCTGATCGACATCATGCTCATGTCCGCCTACGTGAACGAGCAACTCGCGATTAAGGAAGGTCTCTTCAAGAACTCTCACGTCACGCCCGCCGCGCGC
>JANOAY010000825.1:0-16816 GCA_031411375.1 Pedosphaera sp.
CGACGGTCTTTGCGCCGGGCAAGTGGAAGGTTGAACTCCAAAAAAAAGAGCGGCGGTCTTGCGACCGCCGCCCGTGAGTTCAGTTCCAAATCTTTAGCGCAGAATGATGCGGTAGAAGCGGTTGGTCAGGCCCGGATTCGCATCGGTGAACGTGAGCGGGCCGCCGGTGCCGGGCAGATTTGTGAGCGTGGTCCATGGCGTCGGGTCGGGGCCGGGGCACGGGGCGAGGTCCGGGCACGGCAGCGAGGTGAGCGCGTGACGGTATTGCACCTCGTAGCCGGTGCCGGACACGGAAGTAAACGTGGCGAAGAACACGCCGTTGGTGGAGCCGGAGCCGGAGAGCACGGGGCTGACGGGCTGGAGGATTTGCACGACGGCGCTGGCGGCGTTGTTCGCCGCATTGGGATCGTTCAACTCGGAACTGACCGCCGCGCTGTTCGTGAGGAAGCCCGCCGCGTTGGCGCTGATCAAGGCGCTGATGGTCGCGGAAGCGCCCGGTGCCAGCGGGCCGGCGTTCCACGCGAAGGAATTCGCCGTGCTGGTGAAGCCGCCCTGGCTTGGCGTGGCACTGACGAAGGTGCCGAGCGCGGAGATGGTGTCGTTCACGACCACGTTCGTCGCGGTGTCGGGACCGGCGTTGCTGATGGTGATGAGGTAGCCGACCTGCTGGCCGGCGTTGACCACATTCGTCGAGGCGGTCTTGGTGAGCGCGAGTTCCGCGCGCAGGGGCTGGATGATGGTGAGGCCGCTGAAGGTGCCGGTGGCAATCAAACCGCCGTTGGTGTGCGCGGTCACGCCGAGGCCGACGAGCATGGTGGGGCCGAAGACCTGGTTGGTGGTGCCGAGCGGAACCCAGTCCGTGCCGTTGGTGCTGCGGAAGCCGGTGAAGGCCGTGCCGGTGCGCGTGAGGCGCATCCACGCGTCCGGGATGTTGGCGGGCGCAAAGGCCGCGCCGACGAGCGCGCTGTTCGCGCCGGTGGTCGGGCGCAACGTCAGTTCGTACTGGTTGCGACCGGGCGCGGGCGGGTTCACGGAGACGTGGAGGCCGCGGCTGTTGGCGTCACGGGATTCGCGCGCGAAGAGGGCGGCCTTGGCGACGTTGTCGGGCCGGGTGAGGGCGTTGACGCGCACGCGCACGTCGAAGTCGCCGAGCAGCGGCGTGGTGGCGAGGTGGCCTTGATCGGCGGTCGTCCAGAAGTCCGCGCCGCCGCCGTTCATCTCGATGAACTGGTTGTCAAACGTGACGTGCGTGCCCGCCGCGACCGGGGTGCCGATGTCGCCGACCGTGAAGCCGAGCACGGTGGAGTTCGTGCCGGTGAGGGGGTTGAACACGCCCGCGTAGTCGCGCACGTCATAGGCATCCACGGTGAACGCGCCGGTGATGGGCGAGTCGAGGACGAGCTTCACGGAGCGTCCGTCCGGGCGCAGGATGGCGCTGATGGCCACGGCCCCGGCGCCGCCGTTGATGGCGAAGTTGCCCGGCTCGTTGACGTAGAGGGGATCAATCTCCTCGTTGAACCGCACGCCCACGATGTTGCCGTCGAGGCTGCCAATCGAAACGATGTAGGGCGGATCAATGTCGGGCGTGACGTCGAGCGTGACAATGGTGCTGGTCACGCTGCCCGCGTAGTTGGTGACGACGAGGTAGTAATCGCCGTCGGCGGTGAGCGGCGTGTGGACGTAGCTCAACGAGGCATTCGTCGCGCCGGCCACGGGCGCGTCGTTCTGGTACCATTGATAGGCGAGGTTCGGCGAACCTTGTGCGGTGGCGGTGAGCGCGGAGAGGCGCGATTCCTCCACGGTGACCGGCACCGGCTGCACGGTGAAAAAGGGCAGGGCGGGCACGGCGGGATAGATGTCAATGAAGCTGAGCTTGTTGTTCAGGGCGAGCGGGCCGCTGTTGATGGTCAGGCGTCCGTCGCTCACGCCCACGCTGGTGGTGAATTCATACCAGCGGGCCGTGGTGGTCGCCACGAAGGCGGGGCTGTTCACGCCCTCGACGTTGAACTGAAACGTGGTGTCGAAGAAACCGGGGTCGCCGCCCACGACATGCACTTCGTAGAAGCCGTTCGTGAGTTCGAATTCCCAGATGGCGCTGAAGGCCGGGTTGTTGTTCGGGTTGCGCATCATCTGGTTGAGCGTGTCGTAGCGCACGTCGGGCGAGTTCGCGGCTTCGCGGCGGCGGGACTCGCGGGTGAGGTTCGTGCCGCCCACCGTGGTCCAGCCGTAGAAGAAGCCGTTGGTGCGGTCGCCGAAAATTTCACCTTCGTCCACCAAGTAGCCGGGCGGCACGGGCGCGGGATTGATGTTCTGCGAGCTGTTGCCGCCATTGGCGATGTTGATGTTGTAGCCGAAGGCGGGGGTGCGGTTGCTGGCGATGTTTGAGTAGGGAGAGAGGCCGGCGACGTTCGAGCCTTGCACGCGATAGAAATAGGTCGTGCTGGGCAGAACGCCGGCGTTGGTAAAGCTGGGCAGACCAGTGACGGCCATAGGCAGGAAACTGGTGCCATCGAGGGATGATTCAAGCGTGTAGCCGGTAGCGATGCCGGCGCCGGACCAGCCGACGCGATGCACCGTCGCGGCAAAAAGCACCACGTTGATCGTGCTGGCGGCCGGCGCCGTGGTGGCTCCGGCCGTCGCGGATTGGCCGCTGTCTCCGCCGAGGGTGAGTTGGGCCACGACCACGTAGTAATGGATTTGTCCCGCCGCCGCCGTGGTGTCCACATGGCTGGGGACCGCGAGGCCGCTCGCCACCGTCGTGAACGGTCCGCTCGCGCTGCTCGAACGCTTCAGGGTGTAAGTGTCCGCACCCGCCAGCGCGTCCCAGCTCACCGTCACTTGGTTGGTGCCGCCGATGGCGACGAGGTTCGCGGGCGCGTTCCGGGGCGTGACGGCGACCTCGGTGGAATTTGCGCTCTGGCCCGCGCTGTTGAACGCGGAGACCACGTAATAATATGTCGTGTCATTGGCGACCGAGAAATCCGCATAGCTGGTGACGAGGCCGTTGGTCGCGATGAAGTCGTACGGCCCGCCCGGCGTGGTCGCGCGCTTGATGTAGTAGCCGGCGGCCAGCGAGGCGGACGACCAGCTCAACTGCACCTGTGCGCTCAGGGCGATGCCCGTCAGGTTCGTGGGCGTGACGGGCGGGCTGGGCAGGTTGCCGTTGGCGACCGCGATTTGCACGGCGCGCAGGAAAATGTTCTCACCGGTCGCCGTCAGGTTTTCGCCACCCGCCGTTGGCACGGTGCCGCCGACCGCCTCGCGCAAGCCGGCGGAGAATTGCATCCGGTAGCCGCCCAGCCGGTCCGCGCCGCCGCGTACGAGCGTGTTCGAAGGCCAGTCGGAGATGATCTGCCACGCGGTCGGGGTCGAGCCGGCGATGCGCGTGCCGCCCGCGACGGGGCCTTCCGTAATCTGGCTGGTGTTCTGCCCCCCCGCCTCGTCATAAACGCTGACCGTGTTGGTGCCGCTCATGGCCACGCCGCCAAAAATGTAGGCGGTCTTGGGGTCCGCCAGATTGTAGGCCGACAACACGGTGGGCACGCCGTTCGGCAAAGTGCTCCCGGAGTACCAGCCCGCCCGGATCAGCCGCGTCAGGTAAGCGTTGATGGACATGAGCGGCTTGAAAATGTTCGAGTTCCATCCGCCCACCTGCGGCGCCTGGAACGCGCCGCTGCCCACCGAGCGCCCGAGGATGATCAAGTCGTTGGTGTTCAAAGCGGTGAACTCGGCGGCGGTGAGCAGCGTGTTCTGGCTGTCCGGCGGGTTGAAGCGGATGACCTTGTGCCCCGCATTCGTCAGCAAGGTGTACCACCCGTCCTCCGCGAAGACGGCGCCGCCGAGCGCGGAAAATCCTGCCGGACTGTTGTCCGTGACCCACACGATGTTCGCCGCGCGGGTGAGCACGGCTCCGCCAAGCGCGGTGCCGAGCACGAGCGCCAGCAGGGCGCGGGTGAGCAGCGGTGGAAACCAACGGAGCAAACCGTTCGGTGAGGAGAGACAGTTTTTCTTCATAGCATTTGGGTACGCGTGATCGCTGTTTGAGTCTTGGGCTTGGGGCGACGCTAGTCTGCGGCCATGATCAGGCAAAGAAAAGCGCAACGGTAGCAGTAACAAGGCGGCAGCCGTCCGGCGTTCCCAAGTGTCCGCCTCCGGTTGCCGCCACCGTATCGGAAGCCGCTCTGGTCCATGAAACCACTTTACCTTTTTTCTTCGCGCGCTAGTCTGCCGCCACAGACAAACAACTTATGCGAATCGCCAAAACACTCGCGCTGGTTGCCGCCGTGGCCCTCACGGCCGGCTGCGCCGGACCTGAAAAAAAACTCGGTCGCGGCCTGATGAACGTCACTGAATTTGCCCGCATGGGGGAAATTCGCCGCTCCATGGAGCAGACGCACCTCTGGGAAAACACCGACTCGGCCTATACGACCGGCCTGATTCGCGGCGTGAACCGTTCGCTCGCGCGCACGGCGATTGGCGTGTATGAAATCGTCACTTTCCCGCTGCCCGGCTACGGCCCGATTGGCGTCGGCAAGGATCCCATTTATCCCGACGCGAACATGCGCAACCGCAATTCTCCTTTCGGCGGCATGCAACTCAGCGAATACCCGGTGTATCCCGACAGCTACAAGCCGGGCGTTGTCAGCGACTCGATTTTCTCGACTGACACTTCCCTCGGGTTCAGCGGCGGCGATGTGGCCCCGTTCGTGCCGGGCAGCCGGTTCCGCATTTTCGACAACTGAGTTGAAACACTTTTTCATGCGCCCGCATCGCTCCGGTGTGGGCGCATTTTTCATTTCGCGACCGTGACCAAACAGTCCCCCTGCAAAGTCAACCTGCTGCTGAACATTCTCGGCAAACGTGCCGACGGCTTTCACGAACTGGAAACCGTGATGCAACCCGTCGCGCTCTGCGACGAACTCCATTTCGAGAAAATCAACGGCGGCATCGTGCTCACTTGCAACGAACCGACGCTGCCGGTTGATGCCAGCAATCTCGCCTGCCGTGCGGCGGCGGCGTTCTTTCAGCGCAGCGGAATCTCGGGGGGAGTGAGGATGCACTTGGAGAAAAAAATCCCCATGGCAGCAGGACTGGGCGGGGGCAGCGGCAACGCGGCCACCACGCTGCTCGCGCTCAACGAGCTTTTCGACACGCCGCTGGACAACGCTCAGTTGCACGAGGCGGCGGCCTCGCTCGGCTCGGACATTCCGTTCTTCCTCCAGACCCAGCCCGCGCTCGCGACCGGGCGCGGCGAGACCGTTCAGTCGTTGAAAAACTTTGCCGCGCTCGAAGGCTGCGCCTTCCTGCTCGTGCATCCCGGCTTCGGCATCGCCACCGCGTGGGCTTACAAAAACCTCGCGCGTTTCCCCGCCGCGCTAAATGGCGAACCCGGACGCGCCGCGAAACTGATCACCGTGCTCGACGCGGGCGATCTGCGGAAGGCCGCACGCGAGTTCTACAACTCGCTCGAAGCCCCCGCGCTGGAAAAATATCCGTGGCTCGCCGTGCTCCAGGATTTCCTGCGCGAGAACGGCGCCGCCGCCGCGCTCATGTCCGGCAGCGGTTCCACCACCTTCGCCATCACGCGCGACCTCTGCGGCGCGCAGGAGTTGGAGGAGCGCGTGCAGGAGAAGTTTGGACGCTGCTGGACGGCGGTGGTGGCGGTGGGGAAGTAAATCAGTGTTCAGTAATCAGTAATCAGTGGACGCGGATGCGGCACCTCACTGATTCACTGCCTTAACGATTACTGATTACTGCCCCTGATTCCAGCCTTGCCGCCGCGCCCCGCTTCCACACAATGCCCGCGTGACTCGCGGCGTTGCCCAACTCCTCTTTGCCCTCGGCGTTTTCCTTGCGCCCGGTCTTTTCGCCGCGTCCGGCACTGCGCCCGCTGACACGCTTATGACCTCTAACGAAGTCGTGCAGGTGCTCACGCAGGCCATTGCGCGCGCGGAAAAAATTCTGACCAACGCTGTCATCGCCGTCGCGGATCGCGAGGGCTACATCCTCGCCGTGTGGGCGGTGAACGGCGACACCGGCAGCCCGGCGGCGCAGTTGAACATCCTCGATGCGGCCACGAAAGCCGGCACGGCATCGTTCCTGAGCAGCGATCAGCACGCCTTTACCTCGCGCACCGCCGGCTTCATCGTGCAGCAGAATTTCCCGCCGCGCATTCGCAACCGCGGCACTGGCCCGCTCGTCGGTGTGAATTTTTCCAACCTCGCGTTCACCGACGTGAACCGGTTCAAGAATCCCAACTCGGGCCGCAACCCGCTCTCCACCGAGAGCGGCACGAACGGCGATCCGCTCCTCGGCCCGGCGGCCATCAGCGGGCTGGCCGGTTCGCCCGGCGGCGTGCCGCTCTTTCGCGACGGCAAACTGATCGGCGGCGTGGGCGTGGCCGGCAGCACGCGCGCCCCGGCGCGCAGTCCGCTTCCGGCGCTCGCGGACATCCAGGACCGGCCGGCGCGTGACGCCGATGAGGACGTGGCGCTGGCCGGGCAGGTCGGATTTCGTCCGGCTGCAAAGATTCTCGGCTCGCATGTTTTGATTGATGGCATCCGCGTGCCCTACGTGAGAAGCACGACCCGGCGCGGCACGCCGAAGCCGCTCGGCACCGTCGGCGTCGTCGTGCCGGGATTTGAAATCACCGCCTCGCCGCTGGTCGCGTATCCCACAAATGTTTTCGGCGGACAAATTTGCGAAGTGCGCGCGCCCATCATCGGCGATCCGTTGACCAATCAAATCCGCAACGTGAACCGGCTCACCGCAGATGAAGTGCAGCGGATTCTCTCGCAGGCCTCGGCCCGGGCGAAAATCACGCGCGCGGGCATCCGGCTGCCGCGCGGGCAGGCGGCGCAGACCTTTATCACCGTGGTCAACAACCCGGATCAGACGAACACCACGCCGCAAATTCTCGGCACCATCCGCACGCCGGGCGCAACGCTGTTCAGTTGGGACGTGGCCATCCAGAAGGCGCGCACGGCGGTGTTCTTCTCGGACGACACGCGCGCGTTCTCGTCGCGCAGCGTGGGCTTTCTCGCACAACAATTTTTTCCGCCGGGGATTGTGAACACGCCGCCGGGGCCATTCTACGGATTGCAGGAATTGTTCTCGATGGTGCCCGTGGGCATCACGAATCCGTTGAACCGCGCGTTCGTGACCAACGCCCTGACCATTCCGAATCCCTATCTCACGAACGGCATCACGATTTTTCCCGGCGGCTTTCCGCTCTACAAAAGCAACGTGCTCGTGGGCGCGATTGGCGTGAGCGGCGACGGCATTGATCAGGACGACATCATCGCGGCGGCCGGCACGGTGGGCTTCCTGCCGCCGGGCGGCATCCGGGCCGACCAAATGCAGTATCGCGGCGCGCGCCTGCCCTACGCGAAGTTTCCGAGGAACCCGGATTTGTAGGGAAAGAAATTTGGAACTCAGAAACTCATGAATCGGAACTGAACTTTTCCCGAGTTTCTGAGTTCCAAATTCAAACTTACTTCGCCGTCACTTTGAGCGGCGTCACCTCGCGCAGCGGCGGATGGTAGCTGTGGCAGAACGAACAGTTGCTCGGAACCTTCCCCTTCGGACTGTGGCACTCGATGCACGCGGCTTTCGACGGCATGATGGCGTCCGCCGTGTCCTTGCTCTGCGGTGCGGCGTGGCATTTCACGCAGGCGACGGTGGTGTGCTTCGAGTGGTCGAACTGCGCACGCATCATCCAGCGGTCGGGCAGGGCCGGGCGCGTGATGGTAGGGGCGCTGTTTTCGCTGGCCTGCACTTCGTGGCACTTCGCGCAGCCGTCGAACTTCGCGCGCCCGTCAGGACTCTGGCGTGAGGCGGTGAAGAACACTTGCTGCTCCAGATTCGTCCCGTCCACAAACTGCGTGCGGAGGCGCTGCATCTGTTGCGTCACGAACTCGTCGGCTTGCGCCGCCGTCTTGCTGGCATCGCGCTTCGCCAACTCGCCGTAGTGCGAGGGCAGGCTGCGCAGAAACGCGCGCACATGCTCGGCGCGGCCGTGCGGCAAAGTGAGCTGCGGATTCACCTCGTCGAATTGCAGGTCGTGGCACGCGCGGCAGTTTTTCTCGTAAGAAACTTTCTGGAAGAACGCGCCGCCTGCCGCCGGCTGATGACAGAACCGGCAGTCCATCGTCTGCCCGCCCGGCAGCAGCGGAATGTCATTCGTCTGCACGAGATGGCGGTGGTGGTTGAACTTGAGCGTATTGGTCTCGCGCAGTTTGTCCGCGACGACACGAAACTCGGGATGGTCTTCCGAAAAACTTTTGAACACGGCGGTGAAGCCGTTCGCCGGACGCGGAGCCTTGAAAACATTCCAGCCGGTGTCGGGGCGATAATCAAACAAGGCGGCGGCGAGCGTCTTGCCTTTCTCAGCCGACATCTGCATCTCATGCGCGTCGCCGTGGCAGCGGGCGCACTGCGCGTCGCCGGGCGGGGACATAGGCCCGCCGCTGACGTGCTCCTGATGGCACGTCGTGCAGGAGCGGTCGCTGACGGTGTTCGGCTCGTGGAAGGAATGGCGGGCGTGACAGGTCTCACAGCGCGCATCAATGCCGGTGTTGGTGAATTTGAATTTCGCGCCCCCGACGAGACGGCTGACCGGCTCGTGGCACTTCGCGCAGTCCTGTGCGAAGGCCGCGTGATGCTGCGAGATGGGGCCGGGATTGTACATCGTTTCCCCACCGCCGAAGTAGAACCACGCCATCGCCGCCGTGCCGGCGAGCGAGACGATGAGGATGGTGAGGAAGCGGACGCGCCGCCAGTAATGCGGCTTGCGGAAATAATCGAGGTTGCCCTTGAAGCGCTGGGCGATCTGTTTTTGCGTGCCTCGGTTGAGCGCCATGTGTTCGGTGCGTCGTTTGGATTAGCCGGGCGCGATTAAAGCAGGAAGGGCCGGGCGGCGGCAAACTCCAAATCCCGGAGGGCGAATGTAGCGCCGGCTTTCCAGCCGGCAGGTTGCGAGACTTTCCAGTCTCGTGTTTGATTCGGCTGAGATAATTTACGCGACCGCAAAGTTGCCGCGAACTCGCTCCAACCGTATAGCTCCTCACGTTGCCGCCCAGCGTTCACAACTCCGTCGAACTGCGCGCCGCCGCCCCGACCATCCACGGACGCGGCGCGGCGCATAATCCGCCCAATCGCTTCGAGCGCATCCACGTCGAGCCGGACGAGGATTGGAATCCCGAGGAGAACGACGCGCCGCGCACGCAGTTTTTCCGCGACGCCTCGCAGTCGTTCATCAATTACAACGACAGCCCCGACATCGGCTTCGACGCGAGCATCAATCCGTATCGCGGCTGCGAGCACGGGTGCATCTACTGCTACGCGCGGCCCACGCACGAGTATCTCGGGTTTTCGGCGGGACTGGATTTCGAGACGCGCATCATGGTGAAGGAGAACGGGCCGGAGCTGCTGCGCCGCGAGCTGTCTTCACCGAAGTGGAAACCGCAAGTCCTCGCCATGAGCGGGGTCACGGATTGTTATCAGCCGGCGGAGCGGAAGTTCAAAATCACGCGGCGCTGTCTCGAAGTGCTGGCGGAGTTTCGCAATCCCGTGGGCATCGTGACCAAAAATCACCTCGTCACGCGCGACTTGGATTTGCTCGTGGAACTCGCGCGACATCAGGCCGTCGTCGTGTTCGTCTCCATCACCACGCTGGAGGCGGCGCTCGCCGCGAAACTGGAGCCGCGCGCGTCCTTGCCCGCGCATCGTCTCGACGCGGTGCGCGCGCTGGCGCAGGCGGGCGTGCCGGTGAACGTGATGGTCGCGCCGGTCATCCCCGCAATCACGGATCACGAGATGCCGCGCATCCTCGAAGCGGCGGCGGCGGCGGGCGCGAATTCCGCCGCGTATGTTTTGCTGCGGCTGCCCTACGCGGTCGCGCCGTTGTTTGAGAACTGGGTCGAGCGCCATTTCCCCGAACGGAAGGAGAAGGTGCTGAACCGTATACGCGAACTGCGCGGTGGAAAACTCAACGACGCCAACTTCGGTTCGCGCATGACCGGCCAGGGAATTTTTGCGGAGCAGATCGAGAAGATGTTCGAGGTTGCCCGCCGTCGCGCGGGCCTGCCGCTGAAACAGATGCCGCTCTCCACCGCCGCCTTCCGCCGTCCGGCGGGACCGCAGATGGAATTCAGTCTGGGATGAACCACGGAAGACACGGAAAACACGGAAAGGGAAGGCTGAAATTTTTGACACAGATTTCACAGATTTTCACGGAGCCGAATCCGTGTGAATCCGTGAAATCCGTGTCTCGTTTTTCTTTCCGTGTTTTCTGTGTCTTCCGTGGTTCTCAATTCCCATCCGGCTTCGTGGCCGGATCGCGTTGCGGGCTGGCGGGCAGTTTGAATTCTTCCGGCGCGTCGGGCCGCGCGGGGTCGAAGGGCTTCACGTCGTCCGCGAGAAATTTCCTCAGTGGAAGCTCGCTCGTCCGAATGCCCTCGACCACGCAGCGCGCCAGTTCGTAGCTGCCGTAGTTGTTGTGGTGCGTGCCGTCCTGAAACGCGGTGCTGATGCGCTCCGGCCCGAGCGCGCGGTAGAGCGTGCGGCTCATCGCGTGCAGATCAATGAGCGCGACTTTCTGCTCCTGCGCCACTTCGCGCACCGTTTTGGGATAATCCGCCAGCGTGTCGCGCTCGACGCCGCCTTTGCGTTCCATCGAGGTGAGCAGCACCGGCGTGGCTCCGGCACGGCGCGTGGCGACGACGAAGTGCAGGAGGTTCGAGCGGTAAATCGCCAGCGCGTCCGGCGCGCGATCCTTCATGTCGTTGTGGCCGAATTGGAGGAACAAATAAT
This sequence comes from Pedosphaera sp., assembly GCA_031411375.1. GTDB lineage: Bacteria > Verrucomicrobiota > Verrucomicrobiia > Limisphaerales > SIBH01 > JANNGC01. Next base: position 10,813 of record JANOAY010000825.1, read on the forward strand.
CGCCGGGTTGGATCGTGCTGAAAATTTTCTCGAAGCGCCGCGCACCAATGGAACTCTTGATGGACTCCCCGGACTCGGCGTGATTCGCCACCGCCACGCCCGCGTTAAAAAAGCGCGGGAGCATCTGGCCCCAACTGTTCCACGGCTCGCGCGGCTGATCGGTCACGGTGGAATCGCCCGCGAGATAAACGGTGACGGCGTTCGTCGCGCGCATGATTTCTAGTGCGGCCAGCGCGGGGCGCGCGCCGTTGAACTCCAGCGTCAGCTTGTCATCCCAGTGCAGATAATCTTTTTCGCGCGTCTTGAGTTTCACCGCGCCGCCGGGGAAGCGCGGCGTGCGGATGTTCACGGTGAAGGTGTTGGTGGAAAATTTCCCCGGCGCGGTGCGCACGTCTTCGAGCATGAGGCGGCGCGACTCGGCTTTCACGGTGTTGGTCGTGGCCCCCGCGGCGTCGCCGAGGATGACGGTCACGCGGTAATTTCCCTCGGGCAATGTCGCAAAAAAAATGAACGGACGGTCGCTGGAGCAGAAGTCGCGGAGCAACGGGTCTTGGTGCTCGCGTTCAACCAGCGTGGGAGTTGAATCCAAATCGAATCCGTAGCCGCGCTGTTTCGAGTAGGCCAAGCCTGGCGACACCGGCGTGAAACCGTTCGCGACTTGCGCGCCACCGAAATCATATTTCCAAGTTTCACTCTCGGCTGCGCGGCCCGAAAGCAGCGCGAAGAGACAAAGCGACAGAGCTGCCAGTGGTCGGGCGAAAGAGTGTGGATGCACGCGCTACGTTTGCGGGCAACGGCTTTGGGCCGTCAATGCTGGAAGTCTCGGATGCTACGGCGCGCGGGCTTTTCAGTCCGCAGCAAGCTGCAAATCGCAGGACGCGTCAGATGGTCAACAAGCCTCATTGCTCAGTCGCTTGCTGCGGACTGGAAAGTCCGCGCGCCAAGGCGTGACGTTTATTGCCCGGGAGCGTCGCCGCCGCGCCGCCGGATGTTGTTGTTACCGCCGCCACCGGGTGCGCCGGGTGCGCCCGGAGTCCCGGGCACGGCGCGGTCTCCGCCCCGGCGCATGGTCCGCTCCGGCCCGCCGCCGGCATCCGTGCCGCCGCCACCAAAATTTCCGCGCCCGCCGGGGCCGGCGTCCGCACCGCCCGGGCCGCCGAAGTTGCCGCGCCCGCCGCCGGGCGCGGCTGTGAATCCGCCCGGCCCGCCGCCGCCAAAGCCCGTCGCCGGGCTGATGATGGCGAGGCCGATGCGCGCGTTGCCTTCGAGGGATTCGCGCTGCTCGGGCTTGAGCGTGGGGGAGACGGTGGCGAAAGACTTGCCGTTGAGCGCGAGAATTTCTGCCTGAATTTTCCCGATGGCGTCGGCCTTGGATTTCACCGCGGTCTCGTCGTATTTCTCGGCGACCACGGCTTGGACGAATTCCTTTTGCGCTTCGGCGAGCCGGTCGTTGAGCTTGCGGAGTTGGTCCGCGTGAACTTGCCGGGCTTCTTGCAGCAGCTCGCGCTGCTTCTCATCGAAGTTCAGGCCGCCGCCGAAATTATTGCCGCGCTGGAGAGTGTTATTGTTGCCGCCCCCGCCGCGCTGGCCGCGTTGAGTAACGTCCTGGGCGGGCGGTGCGCCGGGCGCGGGCGTGGCCGGAGCCGGGTCCGCCGGTTGCGCGCTGGCGCTGGTCAGGGCGAGCGCCGTGGTGACGACGCTGAGGATGCCAAGGCTGGCGCGCCGGAGAGTGGTCAAAGAATTCGAGTTCATAAAATTCCGCAATCGTTGTCTTGCCAGACCGCAGGCGCAGAGACGCGGTTACAGAAGTGTGAATGCGACAAAGGCGACGTGTTGTATTTCGACATGGTTCCGGTGGTGGGAGTGCTCGCGCTGCGAGCACTCCGCCCGCGCCGAGCGGGCGACCCGGGTAGCGTTCGACTTCGAGCGCGCGTTGGATGTTTCGACTGGTCGCAGCGCGACCAGTTCCACCCTTGGGACGGCTGTAACCTCACGCCGCCGCCGCCGCTCTGGTGCGCTGGCATGAAGGGAGACATTGATCTGCGTGAAATCCAATGGAGCAAACTGCTGTCGCGCCGCCGCTGGACGTGGCTGCTCGTGGCGGTGGGCATCGTGGTCGCGGGCGCGCTGGGCTGGCGTTACCTGACGCATCCGCCTCGTCCTTGGCTCGTGCGCTGGAAGCTCGACCGCTATTTGAAGAAGGAGTCGCACGCGTCGAATTTCCGCACTGACTTCGCCTTCCCCTCGAAAGCCGAGATGGCGCAGCCGAAGGACCAAACTTCCGGGCCGAAAATTTCCACCGGCGTACGCACGGGAAAAACTTTCGAGGCGTTGCGCGAAGAATACCTCGTGCAGAAGACCGCCGCCGTCGCCGTGGAGCGCGTGGTGGTGCGGGCGGATAACGAATTGAGGGACGGCACCGCACAGCTCGACGCTCTGACTAAACAGATTGCGGCAGGCGTTGCGGAAGCCACGAATCTGGAATCCAACGCCACGGCTTTGCGCGAGAAGTTGGCCGGGTTGCGTCAGGCTCCCTCTCGCCGCGCCGAGTGGCAGGAGAGGGAGCAGGCCCTCGCGCCCATCGAGGAAGATTTGTGGGAATTCCAGAAAAAATTTGCCGCCGAGTCCGCCGCTTCCGCCGCCTCCGCGCAGGCTGCGTTGGTGAAAGCGCGCGCGCAGTTCACCGACGAATCCGAGCAGCAGCTCCGCAACGCCACGAGCTACGACGCGATGTACAAAATCATCGGGCAGGAGCTGTTCGTTACGAAAGGTTTGCTGGCCAGCGGAAACCCTGAGCACCGTCGCCAGGGCGTGACGATGGCCTTGAGCGCGGCGCGGCACGCTTCGGAGTTCGCGGTGAACGGCGGCGTGGCCGCGCGCATCGTCGAGGGCTACGTCCTGCCGAATCTGGATCTGGCCAACGACGCCAACCGCCGCTCGCTCTTCAACGAGGAGAACCTGCTCGGCCAGTGCGCGAACATTTTCGAGCGCAACTTCGAGTATCATAACGTGGTGCGGACGTATGAAATTTATCTGGCGGACGCGAAGGTTCCGGCCCGCGCGGACTGGGCGCGCGAACGCATCGGCAACGCCTACGAGAACGCGGGCGACTTGAAGAACGCGCTGAAGGCGTATCGCGAAATCCGCAACACCAACGATTTCCGCAACCTGTTCCAGCGGCAGATTCCCCGGATCGAGCGGCAGTTGAAGGGCTGAACGCCGGAGCGCCGGTCTCTCCGACCCGGCGCGAAGAAAGCGCGCGCCTCACGAGCCAGGTCGGAGACCGGCGCTCAGCAGAAACAAACTTGCCCGAGTCTGCGCGCATCGCGGGTCTTGACTCACCCCGCGCCGACTCGGCTAATGGGCGGCACAACGTGCGCGATCTAAAAACAATCCTCGGCTTCGGCTGGAAATACATGCGGCCCTACTGGCAGCGTGTGCTCATCGGCGTCGTGGTCGGCTGCATTTGCGGGCTGACGGCCGGCCTGTTCCTCTGGGCCGGCGGCCTGCTGACGGGACGGTTGGAAAAAAAAGCGCCGCCCCCGGTGGTTTGCGCCAATTGCGGTTTCACAAACATGCCTGTGGCCAACCCCAAGGCGGAAAAAGTTTCCTCCACACTTTTCCCCTCGCTGCGGGCGCGCGGCGCGGAGTGGAACCAGCGATTGAACGATGCCATTGATCCCTGGCTGCCGCGCGCGGACGTGCCGCTGGATGGCCGGCAAATGTTCGGTGCGCTGCTCTTTCTCCCGCTCATCGCGCTCCTGCGGGGTGTGACGGATTACATCAGCAACTACTGCATGGGCTGGGTGGGCGAGCGCGTGATCAATGATCTCCGCTCCGAGGTGCTGGCCAAGCTCACCTCGCTCTCGCTCGATTATTTCACACGCGGCTCCACGGGGGACATGCTTACCCGCGTCAACGTGGACACGGTCAACCTGCATCGCGCGCTGCGCCAGGCTGGCTCGGACTTCGTGCGTGAATCCGTGACCGTGCTTGTCGCGTTCGCCTTTCTGTGGTCGCTTGATTGGAAGCTGGGTCTCTTCATCACCCTGATGATTCCAGTGGTGGCGATCCCGCTGACTGTGCTCGGGAGCAAGACCCGCCGCGCGAGCCGCGGCAGCCGGGGTGCCAGCGTGCGGCAGAATTCGTTGCTGGTGGAGGCGCTCACCGGCATCCGCGTGCTCAAAGCCTTCAACCTTGAGGCTCACCAGAACGAGCGTTACCGCCGTCATTCCCGCGAACTGCTGCATCACTCCATGAAGACCGTGCAGGCCAAGGAACTGTCCAGCCCGTTAATGGAGTTGGTCGCCTGGGTCGGAATCAGCGCCGTGCTGGTCTATCTTCTTTGGAGCGCCCGCTCGCCGTCCGAGACCGTGATGCTTGTCTTCGCGCTCGCTTCTCTCATGGCCCCGCTGAAAAAACTGGCTTCGCTGCACCTCACTTTCGAGCAGGCGGGCGCGGGCGTGGAGCGGATCGTGGAAATCTTGCGCGAGCAGCCCAGCGTTGTCGAACCGGCGCAGCCCAAGCCCTTGAAGGAATTCGCCCGCGAGGTTCGCTTCGAGCAGGTGGGTTTCACCTACGGGCCGCGCACTGTGTTGCGCGATGTGTCCCTCACCATTCCGCGCGGCCACAAGCTCGGCATCGCCGGCGAAAGCGGTTCGGGCAAAAGCACGCTTATCAATCTGCTCTTCCGCTTCTACGACGCCACTGGCGGCGCGGTGAAAATTGACGGCATTGATGTGCGTGATTTGTCCTTCGCCGATTTGCGCGGGCCGATGGCGCTGGTCAGCCAGGATGTGTTCGTCTTCCGCACCAGCGTGGCTGAGAATATCGCCGCCGGACGCATGGGCGCGACACGAGCCGAGATCGAGGAGGCCGCGCGCGCGGCGCACGCGCACGAATTCATCATGCAACTGCCCGAGGGTTACGACACGATGATCGGCGAGCGCGGCATGACGCTCTCCGGCGGCCAGCGCCAGCGGCTGGCGCTGGCCCGCGCCTTCGTGCGGAACGCGCCGATCCTCGTGCTCGACGAAGCCACGGCCTCGCTGGATTCCGAGTCCGAGATGGAAGTGCAGGCCGCCATTGATCTGCTGGAGAAGAACCGCACGGTCATTTGCATCGCGCACCGTCTGAGCACACTGGCGAACATGGATCAAATCATCGTGCTGTCGAAGGACGGGCGGATTGCCGAGCAGGGGACGTTCGATGAACTGGTGCGGGCCAAGGGCCTGTTCGCCACGATGGCCGCGCGGCAGGGAATCTTCGCCGGGATGTGAGTCTGATTGGAGCGCCGAGCACCCGCTCGGCGCGTTGGGTGGCGAAGATTCGCGCCAAGCTGGTGCTCGGCGCTCCAAACTCAAACCGGCGGCGGGCCGTCCGGCTTCGGCCCCCGGTTGCGATTGGTCTCGCCGGGCTTGGGGCCGCGGCGTCCGCCATCGGAATCAGATTTGTTCGCGCGTTCCTTGGCGAGCTTCTCGAATTTTTCCCGCTGCTCGGGGTTCAGCACGGCCCGGATGTTTTCATAAACTTCCTGCCGCTCCTTCTGCAACTCGGGAGCCATCAAGTCCCAGATGATTTTCACCCGCGCATTGCCTTCGACGAAAATTTTGTCCAGCCGGTTGGTCTGGTCGGCGGTGAGGGCCAGCTCCTTTTTCAGCTTCTGATAAAACCGCTGCTGCATGTCCACGGGCGGAGCGGCGATGGGCAGCGGCTTGGGGGGAAGAACTCTCTTCGCCACCAACCCGCCCGCAAACATGCCGGCGGCGAAGATGACGAGCGTGGCGAGAATGGCCTTCCAGATTTTCACCAGACCTCGGTTTCGTCGTCGCTGTTGTCGCCCGCGCTGGCGAAGACCGCCGCGCTGAACTCATGGGCAAACTCCGGGCTATCCGAATGCGTCTCCGTGGAAAGCATCCACGCGCCGGAAAGCATCGTGACCACCAAGCAGGCCAGCGCGCCGCGCCAGAGCGCCGCGCTCCACGCGCCGAGCAAGTCCACGCGC
>JANOAY010000826.1:0-5597 GCA_031411375.1 Pedosphaera sp.
CTGACGCTTGCGCTCCATGATGACGTCCAGAGGGTCGCGACCGTAGATGCCGCGCCGGTTGTTCCAAGCCGAAACACCTCGCTCGATGATCAGTTCGGTCGTGTAGCGTTCCTCGACGGTGCGCGCGTCGTCCAAAGCCCAGCGCACGAATGCTTCGGTGTCCATACGCGCGAGCGTGGCAGAAATTTTTCTCTGCGCCAAGAGCGGGGTGGGCCGGACAGGAGCTGCTGGGGAAAAAATATTTCGCCAAGGTTGTCCTCGGCTCGCGCTTTCGTTCGTCGTAAGATTGAAATGCAAAGAACATCAACCATGAGCAACGCGACCATGAGCACGCCGGCTTCGACTTCTGATTATCTCCTTTTGTTCCGTGGCCCGGAGTGGGCCGACCGCCTGCCGCTGGAGGAACTCCAGCGCCTGATGGATGACATGACGACCTGGCTGAACCGGATGGTCGCCGAAGGCCGCGTGCAGGGCGGTCAGCCGCTGGGGCACGAAGGCCGTCTGGTGTCCGGCGCAGCCGGGCCGCGCGCGGTGGACGGGCCGTTCGTCGAGTCGAAGGAAACCGTGGGCGGCTTCATGACTGTGCATGCGGCGAGCCTCGACGAGGCGGTGACCATCGCGAAGGGCTATCCGGGACTGCAACATGGCATCAGTGTCGAGGTGCGGCCGTTGCTGGAGGAGTGTCCGTGTTTTCAGCGCGCCAAGCAGCGGCTGGGCATGGAATTGACTGCCACCGCCTGCAAGTGATTTAACCCGACCAAAATTATGAGCACTGAAAAATCTGATTACCTGATGCTGTTCCGCAACACGAACTGGGACACCGGCCTGTCGCCCGAGCAAATCCAGAAAGTCGTCACCGACTGGTATGCGTGGTTCGAGCGGCTCAAGCGCGAGGGTAAATGCTCCGGCGGTCATCCGTTGCAGAACCAAGGCAAACTCATCTCCGGCCCGCAGGGGCGCGTCGCGGACGGGCCGTTTGCGGAATCGAAGGAAACCATCGGCGGCTATTTTTATCTGCACGTCACGGATGAGGCCGAAGCGGTCGCCATCGCGCAACAATGCCCCGGACTCGCCTACGGCACGGTCGTCGAGGTGCGGCCTGTGGCTGAGATGTGTGACGTGCGCGCGCGCGCGGTGAATGCGGGCATCATCACCGCCGACATTTTTTACGAAACCGTCGGGGCGAAGTGAGCGACGCGGCAGACAACACGCCTGAGTCCGTCAGCGGCATTGCCCAACTCGCGGAGCATTTGTTCCGGCACGAGTCGGGCAAACTGGTCTCCGTGCTGACCGGCATCTTCGGCTTCGACCGTTTGCAACTCGCCGAGGACGTGGTGCAGGAGGCAATGGTCAAGGCGCTCCAGACCTGGCCCTACTACGGCGTGCCGAAAAATCCCGCCGCCTGGCTCACGCAGACGGCGAAGAACCTGGCGCTCGACGTGATCCGCCGGGAGAAACTCTTCGCCGAGAAGCAGCCGCAGATCATCACCTTCATCGAGCACTGGGCGGAAGAGTGCGATCCGAACGAGTCACCGGCCTTCGACAGCGAGATAAAAGATCGCCGCCTGCAACTGATGTTCGCGTGCTGCCATCCGCTCATTCCGCAGGACTCCCAGACCGCGCTCGCGCTCAAGACCTTGTGCGGCTTCAGCCCGGCGGAAATTGCCAAGGCCTTTCTCACCAGCGAAGCAGCGATTGCCAAGCGGCTCACGCGCGCGCGGCAGAAAATTCAGGAGCAGCGCATCGCCTTCGAGATTCCTGACGCCGAGGAAATGCCCGCGCGACTCGATAGCGTGTTGCAGACGCTCTACCTGCTGTTCAACGAAGGCTACAAGGCGTCAAGCGGTGACAGTCTGGTGCGCGAGGAACTTTGTCGTGAAGCGATCCGGCTCGCGACGTTGCTGGCCGCGCATCCGGTATCGAACCAGCCGCGCGTCCACGCGCTCGCGGCGCTGATGTATCTGAACGCCGCGCGCCACGACGCGCGCGTGGACGAACTCGGCAACCTGCTCCGCCTCGAAGACCAGGATCGCGCGCGCTGGGACCGGGCGATGATTGCGCGCGGCATGGTGCATCTCGCGCTGTCCGCCGGCGGCGACGAGGTGAGCGCATATCATTTGCAGGCGGCGATTGTCGCCGGGCATTGCCTCGCGAAAGATTTTGCCTCCACCGACTGGCCGCAAATTCTCGTGCTCTACGATCAATGGGTGGCGATGGATGATTCGCCCGTGGTCGCGTTGAACCGCGCCGTGGCCGTGGCCCGTGTCCACGGCCCGCGCGCCGGACTCGAAGCCGTCGAGAGCATCCGTCATCGCCCGATGCTGGAGTCGTATCATCTGTTGCACGCGGTGCTGGCCGAGTTCGAGTCGCAACTAAACAACTGCGACGTCGCCGCGAGCCATTTGCGGAAAGCGCTTGAACTCACGGAGCAAAAGGCCGAGCGGATGTTCCTGACGCAGCGACTCGAAGAACTGGAACAGCGGGGCAGGGGCGTGGTGCATTCGTAACGACCGCAGCATGGACGCTTCACTGTCGGCCACTTGGTTGCCCTGACGGATTTGGATTCCGCATTCCTTCTCGCCCGCCTCGTTGCCAGTAACATTCCCCGATTAAATCGTTGCGCGGGGCGGCGGACTGCCGAAACTCATTCCCGAAGAATATTTATGACACAGACTGCCACCAGCCAGCTTGAACAACTGAAGCAATTCACCAAGGTCGTCGCCGACACCGGCGACTTCGCGAGCATCCGCAAGTCCCAGCCGCGCGACGCCACCACGAATCCCAGCCTGCTCCTCAAGGCCGCGACCATGCCCGAGTACGCCGACCTCGTGAACAAGACCATCGCCGACGCCAAGCAGGAGGCGGCGGGCGGCACGGGCGCGCTCGACATCGCGCTCGACAAGCTCTCCGTCGCGTTCGGCCTGGAGATTTTGAAGATCGTTCCGCACCGCGTCTCGACCGAGGTGGACGCGCGCCTGAGTTTTGACAAGACCGGTTCCGTCGCCAAGGCGCGCTCGCTCATGGCGCGTTACGAGAAGGCGGGCATTGGACGAGAGCGCATCCTCATCAAGCTGGCCTCGACGTGGGAAGGCATCCAGGCGGCCGCTGAGTTGAAGAAGGACGGCATCAACTGCAACCTCACGCTGCTCTTTTCATTCGCGCAGGCCGTGGCGTGCGCCGAGGCCGGCGTGCAGCTCATCTCGCCGTTCGTGGGCCGCATCCTCGACTGGCACAAGAAGAGCACGGGCAAAGATTACGGCGCGACCGACGACCCCGGCGTGGTCTCCGTGACGAAGATTTACAATCACTACAAAAAGTTCGGCTACGAGACCGAAGTGATGGGCGCGAGTTTCCGCAACACCGGCGAAATTCTGGAACTGGCCGGTTGCGACCTGCTCACCATCAGCCCCGCGCTGCTCGATGATCTCGCCAAGAGCAACGCCCCGGTCACGCGCAAGCTCTCGCCCGAAGCCGCCGCGAAGTCCGACGCGCAGAAGCTGCACCTCGACGAGAAGACCTTCCGCTGGCAGCACAACGAAGATCAGATGGCCACGGAGAAGCTCTCCGAAGGCATCCGCCTCTTCGCCGTGGACACGCTCAAGCTGGAGAAGTTTATCGCGGAGAAGCTCTAACCGAGTCGCGCCATGAAATCCCCCGAGTTCACCATTGCCACTTTGGCCGTGGTGGGACTCGGGGTGATCGGAGTGGTGGCTTGGTGGCGATGGTTTTCCTCCGGTCCGCTCAAGCCCGATCCGTGGGGTGAGGAGATCGCGGGCCATTTGCGCGATCCGGATTCCGCACCGGTCTGCCATCGTTGTCTTCAGGAACAGTCTGACACCGCGCATTTTTGTCCGCACTGCGGTGCGGCTGTGGGCGACTACAACAACCTGCTGCCCTTCGAGCGGATCTTCTCCGTCGGTGAGGTCTTGAGGAATGGGATCAACTCCAAGGTGCGCCACAGCCCATTGGTCATTCTCGGCTATTTGGTGCTGCCCCTGTTCATCTTCTGGCTGGCTGCGCCTTTTTACTGGTACCAATTTCTCCGCAACCTGTCCCGAAAAGCAGAACCGCCAGCGGCGGGAACGCAGGATGATGATTCATGAACAGGGTGCCGCACCAATCAGCAGGAGCGACAGGAACGTCCACCCGCCCGCCCCTCGTTGGAATTTGAATTTTTCCTCCGTTGCCACTCTCTCGCAGATTCGATTCACTCCGGCGATGCACCACTTCCTCTCTGCCGTTGCGCCCGGCTTTGGCGTTTTCCTCATCACGTTTTCTTTGGTCACGGCGGCGGAGAGCCGCGCGGCGGTCGGCGTGTTTGAAGGCGAGACGGACATCGGCGGGCCGAAGCGCGCCCGGAGTGCGCAGTTCGACGACGCTCAGAAAACGTATCGCGTCTCCGGCGGCGGGCAGAACATGTGGTTCACGAATGACGCGCTGCACTTCGTCTGGAAAAAAATCTCCGGCCCCGTCGCGCTCGCGGCGGACATCGCCATTCCCGAAACCGGCGGCGACCCGCATCGCAAGGCCTGCCTCATCATCCGCCAGAATCTCGATGCCGATTCCGCCTACGCCGACGCCGCGTTGCACGGCGACGGCCTGACCTCGCTGCAATACCGCGAGGCCGGCGGCGCGATGACGCGCGAGATTCAATCCAGCATGAAAGGACCGCGCCGATTGCGCATCGAGAAGCGCGGCGCCTACGTGTCCATGTCCGTGGCGGGCGCGGGCGAGGCGTTGCGACCGGCGGGAGGATCGTTCCGCCTCGAATTGAAAGAGCCGTTCTACATCGGCCTCAGCGTGTGCGCGCACAACGACAACAACCTGGAGACCGCCGTCTTCTCGAATGTAGAATTGACCGAAGGCACCGCGCTCCCGCCGCACGCCCCGCTCATCAGCACGCTGGAGACGATCACGATTTCCTCCAAGGACCGCCGCGTGGTCTGGTGGACGACGAATTTGATCGAGGCTCCGAACTGGTCGCGCGATGGCGCGGCGCTTTACTTCAACAGTCGCGGGCGAATGCTGCGCGTCGCGCCTACAGGCGGCGAACCGCAGTTGCTCGACACCGGCTTTGCCATTCGCTGCAACAACGACCACGGCATTTCGCCGGACGGCACGCAACTCGTCATCAGTGACCAGTCGCAGGGAAACCGACGCTCGCTGATTTACACGCTGCCGATTGTCGGCGGCACGCCCCGGCTCATCACGACGAACGGTCCATCCTACTGGCACGGCTGGTCGCCCGACGGACGCACCCTCACCTACTGCGCCGAGCGCGCGGGCGAGTATGACGTTTACACCATCTCCACCAACGGCGGTGCTGAGACACGCCTGACCACCGCCGCCGGACTCGACGACGGCCCGGAGTATTCGCCGGACGGCAAGTTCATCTACTTCAACTCTGACCGCACCGGCCGCATGCAACTCTGGCGCATGAACGCCGACGGCTCCGCACAACAAACCGTGACCACGGACGAGCGCAACAACTGGTTCCCGCACCCGTCGCCGGACGGCAAATCCATCGCCTACCTTTCCTACGAACCGGAGGTGAAAGGTCATCCGGAGAACAAGGACGTGGAGTTGCGGCTGCTCAC
>JANOAY010000827.1:0-2683 GCA_031411375.1 Pedosphaera sp.
CATCGAACTCCAGAGGAAATACGAGAGACGCGAGGCGAGGGTGAATTCATCCACGGCACGCACGGCGGCGGGCAGGGCAGGGCGGGGGGATTTGGCAGAGGTGTTTTTGTTGCTCGTCGTCGCGCTGGCGAGCGGCGGACTGCTGCGAAACAAAAAGTGCGGCGACACCAGCGCCGCCTGCACCGCGCGCCCGATGCCTTGCTCGAAGTTATCGCCGCGCGCCCAGCAACCGCTGGCGAGATTCACCAACCGGCTCACTTCCTCCGCCGTCGCCGGACGACGATACGCGCGGCGCGCGAAGCGTCCGAGAATGTCCCGCGCCACTTCGCGGTCCGTGCCGATCTGCGACTCGGTGAAGAAGAACTGCTGATGTGTGACGGGCAATAGCGGCTCAACCCGCACCGGGCCTTCAATCTCCAGCCACTCGATGGACACCGCGCCGTGTTGCATCGGACCGCTTTTCCAGCGCAGCGCTTCATCCTCGGGCAAGCCGTCCTTCACACGGCGCACCACGGCGCGGACGCGGTTCTTGCCGAGCGCGAGTTGGAATTTTGATTCATACACGCGCGGACTGGCCGCGTTCGTTTCGACGGTGACGGTTTCCACCGGCTGATCGCCGAGCATCAAAGTGAGTTGCATGGCGTTGGAACCTGGCTGCTCGGCCGAGGCGTGGACGCGCACGAGATAGTCACCCGGCAGGGCGGATTGGAAATCAATCGCCACGTCGTCCTCCTCCACGCTGTTCAACCGCACCCAGCCGTCGCCGCGCTGACGGGCGTTGTAGCCGACCTCCAGTTCATCCACGGAGAAACGGTTCGTGGAGGGCAGGGGAATCTGCATGACGAACGCGCTGTTGATGACGCGCTCCGCCGCCGCGAGATATTTCTCCACCAACACCGGCGAGAGCGAGAGCGCGTCGGCCATGTTGTCGAAGCCGTGGCCGGAATCATCGATGGGGAAATCCGCCGCCGGCTTGAAATCCACGCCGAGCAAATCGCGAATGGTGTTGTTGTATTCCGCGCGGTTCAACCGCCGCACCAGCGTGCGGCCCGGATCGGGCTGCGCACAATCGCATTGAAACACCTTCGCCTCCACCCACTGCGCCAGCCGCTGCTTTTCCGCCGCGCCCGGCTGCGGCTTGTTCTCCGGCGGCATCTCGCCGTTCTGCACCTTCGCCAGCACCCGCTGCCACAACGCCGCGTCGCCGATGGCCGCCGCTTCGTCCGCCCACTGGTCGAGCACCACGTCACCCTTGTGCTTCCCGCGCCCGAGACAACTGAAACAATGCGTGTCGAGCATGGGCCGGATGTGACGCGTGTAAGAAGCCGTCACCGTCTGCCGCCCGCGCCCGACTGGCTCCGCAGATTTTTGCGCGAACGCGTCTGCGGCGATCAGGAGCATCGCAGTCATCGATAGAATTTTGGCGCGCAACATGAGCAAGGCTGAGTTGGACGGTAACGCCTCGTGGTCATTCGGAACAAGGTGGAGCATCTTGGGCGGAAAATGCGCTTCACGCAAAGGCCGCAGAGGGCGCAAAGCGCCGGCCTTCAATCCTGAAAGGATTTGTATCGTCTAGCCCAGGGTTGCCGAGTAGGCGAGGCTACCCTGGGTTCGTGATTTCAAATGTTTTCCCAACTCTGAAAGAGTTGCATCACCCTTGGGTTTACGTTCCGCGATTCAACTCTTTCAGAGTTGATAAAATAATCGGATCGCACACCCAGCGTAGCGTCTCGGCGACGCAGCGTTGGGCTGATTTATCCGAATCCTTTCAGGATTCCTCATGCTTGCGCCGAAGCAGCGTTGCCTCTGGGCGTCCGATGTGCCAGCGTTCCGGCCATGAGCCAGCCGCTGTTCCGGGAGAGTCCGCGCAGGAATTGTTTTCCCGTGGTGTTCTCGGTCCGGGTTTTCGTCCTGCTGGCGTGGTGCGGGCTGATGGTTCTCCCGGCCACCGCCGCCGTGCGCTATGTCAACCTGAACAACCCCACGCCCGCGCCGCCTTACACGTCCTGGGCCGCCGCCGCCACCAACATCCAGGACGCCGTGGACGTGACCGTGGATGGCGATGAAGTGCTGGTGACGAATGGGGTTTATCGAACGGGTGGGAGATCGGCGGCAGGTCCACCTACAACAGTGCTTGGAGCGGTCAACAATCGGGTGACAATTACGAACTCAATCACGTTGCGGAGCGTGAATGGCCCGCAAGTAACGATCATTGAGGGAACAAAATCTCAACAGAACCTGACTGGTCAGACCCGTTGTGTTTCCCTGTCTAACAGCCCCGTGCTGGCAGGTTTCACACTCAGCAATGGTTCAGCCGCGTATGTTTATCTGCTGCTGCACAACGGGATTAACGTGCCTGTTTTTGACACGTTCGGAGGTGGCGTGCGGGGCTGGACGGGCGCAGTGATTTCCAACTGTGTCATTAACGGAAATGTGGGCGGTGCTAACGGGGGAGTTTTGTTTAACTGTGTGTTGAGGAGCAACTCGGGCAGCCTATTTGGGGCCGCAGCTTGGAAGGCCACCCTGAATTATTGCGTGCTTGAGAATAATCATGCGGAAAGGGGCGGCGGAGGCGCTTACAAAAGCATTCTCAACTATTCTACAATTTCAGGAAACTCAGTTGCGGAGACGGACAGTGATGGGAGTGAGGTAGGTGGTGGTGGTGTCTTGGAGTGCGTGTTGA
>JANOAY010000828.1:0-2671 GCA_031411375.1 Pedosphaera sp.
ACTTTTTTCCACGGCTTGAACCACACGAGTTCGTTTTTCGCCTGCCTGGCCCAGAACTTCTCCGGCGACTTGATGGATTCGTGGTGCAGCTTGCGGTAGTGCGCGAGCGACTTGAAGTGCGCGCGCTTGGAAAAATCTTTCGCTGGCGGGAAAACCCGCGTCTCAGTCGAGAGCGAGGTGAAATGATTCGCATTCTTATCGGGCATAGGGCGGCGAGTTTAGGAAGAGGCGGGGAAGCGTCAACGGAGATTCAGTTCTGCGACAAACTTCAAATTCTAAAACCCAAATCCCAAACAAATTCCAAGCACCAAGCTCCAAACTTCAAAGGGCAGCCACGCCCGTTTTTGGAATTTGAAGTTTGGAACTTGTTTGGGATTTGGGATTTGGAGTTTGGCGTTTCCGCGCAGCGGCATCCGTCTCATTGACGCACCAAAATCGCGCCGATACATTTTCACCACGCAAATTAAAACGCCATGCTTGACGTAATTGAAAAACTTCTCGTGCTCCAGGATCGCGACCGCAAACTCATTCAGACCAAGGAGGAACTGGCGCATGTCGGACCCGAGCGCCACGAATTGCAGACGCGCGCCTCCGGCACGCAGGCCCGGCTGGACGCCGCCAAACTGCGCGGCAAACAGATCGAATCCGACCGCAAGAAACTCGAACTCGACGCCGAGGCCAAGCAGCAGCAGATAGACAAGTGGGCCACGCAGCAGCTCCAGACCAAGAAGAACGAGGAATACAAGGCGCTCCAGCACGAGATCGATCACGGCAAGCAGGTCATCAGTGGCATCGAGGATCAGGAACTCGAATTGATGGAGAAGGCGGATGTCGCAGCGAAGGAAATTGCGGAGGCGCAGAAGCTCGCCGCCGAGGCGAAGAAAGTCGTGGATGCGAAAATTTCCGACCTCGACGCGCGGGAGAAAAATTTGCAGGCCGACCTGGCGAAGCTGGAATCCAACCGTGCCGAACTCGCCGCCGTAGTGGACGAAGAAGCGCGCACGAAATACGAGCGCCTGCTCAAGAACAAAGGCGGCAACGTCGTCGTGGGCATCAGCCATCATTCCTGCGGCGGCTGCCACATGAAGCTGGATCGCGGCACGGTCGTACAGTGCCAGGCGAACCAAGAGATCGTCACCTGCAACAACTGCGGGCGCATCCTCTACTTCACGCGCGACATGGATTTGGCCGTGGTGGATTAAAGTGTCGCTCCATCTGACACAATTTCATCACCTCACCGCGTTCCCGGCCCAAAAAATCTCAAATACCTGTTGCAAGGGAAATGCCCTCTGCTAAATATCCCGGCTCCGTTTCCCGGCCTGCCGGGTTGCGGAATTTTTAATCACTGATTTTTAGCAATGCCGACAATCAATCAACTCGTTCGGAAAGGGCGCACGAAAGTTCGCTACAAGTCGAAATCTCCCGCGTTGGAAAACGCGCCGTTTCGTCGTGGCGTCTGCCTCCAGGTCATGACGCGCACGCCCAAGAAACCTAACTCCGCGATGCGCAAAGTGGCGAAGATCCGGCTCACCAACGGCCACGAGATTATCGCCTACATTCCTGACGAAGGGCACAATTTGCAGGAACACTCCATCGTGCTCGTGCGCGGCGGCAAGGTGAAGGATTTGCCCGGCGTCCGTTACCACATCGTCCGTGGCACGCTCGACGCCGCCGGTGTCGAGAAGCGCCGCGTGAGCCGCTCGAAGTACGGCGTGAAGCGCCCGAAGGAAGCCAAGAAGGCCGCCTAATTCCGTCTGCGATTCAACCCTTTAACTTTTTAAGAAACCATGTCTCGCCGTCGTCAAGCCACCAAACGCCCCCTGATCGAAGATGCCAAGTATCACAGCGCGCTCGTTACCCGCGTCGTGAACACCATCATGCAGGGCGGCAACAAGAGCATCGCCCAGCGCATCGTCTATGGTGCGTTCGACACCATTGCGGAGAAGAATCCGCAGACCAGCCCGTTGGAAATTCTCCAGCGCGCGGTGGACAACGCCAAGCCGCGCATCGAAACGAAGGCCCGCCGCGTCGGCGGCGCCACGTATCAGGTGCCGCTGGAAATCCCCACCGACCGTCAGCTCGCGCTGGCCGTGCGTTGGATTGTGGATTTTGCCGACGCCCGCAAGGGCACGCCCATGAAGCAGGCGCTCGCCTCCGAAATCATGGAAGCCTACCAGGGCCAGGGCAATGCCATCCGCAAGCGCGACGAAGTGCATAAGATGGCGCAGGCGAACAAGGCGTTTGCACATTTCCGCTGGTAGTCGAAAGTTCTAACCTTGCGCCCCGAGAGCGGAAGCCATCGGGGCGCTTTTATTATCTAAATTTATGGCAGAAGCAGTCATCGAAAACGGAAACCCGATCAACTCACCGCTGCGGCAGTACACGTTGGAACGGACACGCAACATCGGCATCGCCGCGCACATTGACGCGGGCAAGACGACGACGACCGAGCGTATTCTCTTTTACACCGGCCTGATTCACAAAATCGGCGACGTTGATGACGGCAACACCGTCACCGACTGGATGGAGCAGGAAAAGGAGCGCGGCATCACGATCACGTCCGCTGCTGTGACTTGCTACTGGACGCAGAAGGCGACGAAGCCTGGCGAGGACAAGCTGAACAAGTCTTACCTCAACATCCCGCACCGCATTAACATCATCGACACGCCCG
>JANOAY010000829.1:0-2924 GCA_031411375.1 Pedosphaera sp.
AGCAAAACTCCAAAGGAATTTTTATGGGACGCATTTACAACAACATCGTCGAGACCGTGGGCCGCACGCCGCTCGTCCGCCTCAATAAAGTCACCGCCGGCGTGGACGCCACCATCCTCCTCAAGTGCGAGTTCTTCAACCCGCTCGGCAGCGTCAAGGACCGCATCGGCATGGCCATGATCGAGGACGCGGAGAAACGCGGCGTGCTCACGAAGGACACCGTGATCATTGAGCCGACGAGCGGCAACACCGGCATCGCGCTGGCCTTCGTGGCGGCGGCGAAGGGCTACAAAATCATTCTCACCATGCCGGAGACGATGTCGCTGGAGCGCCGCACGCTGCTCGCGATGCTCGGCGCGAAGCTGGTGCTTACGCCCGGCGCGGAAGGCATGAAGGGCGCGATTGCCAAGGCCGAGGCGCTGGCGAAGGAAACGCCGAACGCGTGGATTCCGCAGCAGTTTGAAAATCCGGCGAACCCGGCGATCCACATGAAGACCACCGCCGAGGAAATCTGGGCGGACACGGACGGCGCGGTGGACATCCTCGTGGCGGCGGTCGGCACCGGCGGCACGATCACGGGCTGCGTGGAAGCGCTCAAACCGCGCAAGCCGAGCTTCACCGCCATCGCGGTCGAGCCGAAGGATTCGCCGGTCATTTCGCAGACTTTGAAAGGCGAGCCGGTGAAGCCTGGTCCGCACAAGATTCAAGGCACCGGCGCGGGCTTTGTGCCGAAGAATTTGCATCTCAAGGACAGCGCGGGGAATCCGCAGATCATCGAGTGCGTGCAGGTGTCGAACGACGACGCCTTCGCTATGGCCCGCCGTCTGGCGAAGGAAGAAGGTTTGCTCGTCGGCATTTCCACCGGCGCAAACGTCATCGCCGCGCTCGAAATCGCGCGCCGTCCCGAGAACAAGGGCAAGGTCATCGTGACCGTGGCCTGCTCGACCGGCGAACGCTACCTGAGCACCGCGCTCGCGGCGGAGGCGAAGGCGGAAGTGGGCGGGTAATTTCCTAACCAAACATGCCGCCGCCGCGGTGTTGGAACAGACATGCAATTCGCAGGCATCGTTCTGTTCTCCATCGCGGCGGCGGTTTTTTATGGCGTCGCGCATGACCAGGTGACGGCGCGCGTCTGTGTCGAGTATTTCACCATCGGGCATCCGCCGGTTTTCAAAACAACTTCCCCGACTTTGCTCGCGCTGGGCTGGGGCGTACTGGCGACGTGGTGGGTGGGGCTGCCGCTGGGCGGGTGTCTGGCGTGCGCGGCACGGCTGGGAACGTGGCCGCGCCTGACGGTTCGCGAACTCATTCGTCCGACCCTCGTCTTGCTGCTGCTCATGGGAATTGTCGCCGGGTTCTTTGGCTGGCGCGGTTTCGTGCGGGCGAATTCTGGCGAGGTCAAATTGCCTCCGGCGCTCTTCGCCTCCGTGCCGCCCGAAAGGCACGCCGCCTTCATCGCCGACTGGTTCGCCCACACCGCAAGCTACGCGACGGGCGCGCTGGGCGGACCGAGTTTGTGCGTGTGGACATTACGAAAACGCCGACAGACCATGAAAAATAAGTAGTTGCACGCGCCCGGAGTTTCCCCTTTATTCACGCCCGTTGAAGGTCCAGCCGCAGCGCACTTGTTCAGGCGCTCGGTTTTCCAAAAGTTCATAATTCATTGGGTTCTGGTTTTCTGGCTCTTCATCAACACAACATATGAGTAACGCCCCACAAGGCACCGCCCAGCAGGGTCATTCTCCTGCCGGCCAATCCCAACCCGCCAATGGCGGAGCCGAACTCGGCTCAGGATTCTTGGAAATTTCGGAAAAAGGTTTCGGCTTTCTGCGCTCACACGAGCAGCATTTCTCGCCGAAGCCCTCTGACATTTTTGTCACGCCGGACACGATCAAACGCAGCTTCCTCCGCGAAGGCGCACTCATCGAGGGTTACTTGAATCCGCCGCATCGCGGCAGCAATCCGCAGCTCAAGACGGTGGAGAAGGTCAACGGGATGCTCTTCAACGACTACACCAAGGCCTCGCGCTTCGAGAATCTCACGACCATTGATCCCATCGAGAAGTTCAGCCTCGAAACGTCGCCCGACCAGCTCGAGACGCGCGTCATTGACATCGTGACGCCCATCGGCAAAGGCACGCGCGGCATCATCGTCGCGCCGCCGCGCACGGGCAAAACGACCATTCTCAAACAGATCGCCAACGCCATCACCACGAACCATCCCGAGGTTCACGTCATGGTGCTGCTCATTGATGAGCGGCCCGAGGAAGTCACCGACTTCCAGCGCTCGGTGAAGGCCGAGGTCGTGGCGTCCTCGAACGATCAGGAACTGGAAACGCACGTCCGTCTCTCACGCTTTATGATTGAGCGCTGCCGCCGCGAAGTGGAAGCGGGCAAGGACGTGTTCGTGCTGCTCGACTCGCTGACCCGCGTGGCCCGCGCCTACAACTCCGTGCACGGCGGCAGCGGCCGCACGATGACCGGCGGCGTGGACGCGCGTGCGTTGGAAATTCCCCGCAAGATGTTCGCCTCGGCGCGCAAGATCGAGAACGGCGGCTCGCTGACCATCATCGCCACGGCGCTGGTGGACACCGGCAGCCGCATGGACGAGCTGATTTTCCAGGAGTTCAAAGGCACCGGCAACATGGAGCTGATCCTCGACCGCAAGCTTTCCGAGCGCCGCCTGTTCCCGGCCATTGACATCCCGAAGAGCGGCACGCGCAAAGAGGAAAAACTCTACGCGCCCAAGAACATCGAGGCCGTGCGCAAGCTGCGCCGCATGATGGTGGACTTGAACCCCGTCGAGGCGATGGAAACGCTCACCGCCGCGCTCAAGAAGCACAAGACGAACGACGAGTTGCTGGCCAAGCTGGCCTGAGAAACTTCTCTACGAATCTAAAACGGCCTGGCGATGAGTCAGGCCGT
>JANOAY010000830.1:0-11235 GCA_031411375.1 Pedosphaera sp.
CGGCGAGGTGACGTGGGAGAACATCCAAACGCGCTTCGGTCGGAAGAAATTCGCCGACCATTTCTTTGGCTGCGACCTCGTGGCCTTCGTGAACTGGACGATGATTCCCTTCATGAGCGACATCTGGGAGTCGGTGCAGAATGAGCTTTGTCCCGCGAGCAAGCAGCCGCGCCGGAAAATATTCTTCGACCTCGCCGACCCGGAGAAACGTACGCACGACGATCTGCGCCGCGCGCTGAAGTTGATTGAGAAATTCCGCACCTACTTCGATGTCATCCTCGGCCTGAACGAGAAAGAGGCGTGGGAAGTCGGCGCGGTGCTGGGCTTCAACCCCGAGGCGCGCACGCGCAGTTCGCTGGCGCAACTGGTGCGCGACATCCGCGCCACGACGAACGTGGACACGCTGGTCGTGCATCCCGTGAGCTTCGCGCTCGCCATCAGCAACGGCGGCGAATGCGAAATTGTGGATGGTCCGTTCATTGCCAAGCCGGTCATCACGACGGGCGCGGGCGATCATTTCAACGCCGGCTTCTGCCTCGGCAAAGTGCTGGGCTTCGATGACGAGATGTCCGTCCTCGTGGGCGTGTCCACCAGCGGTTCCTACGTGCGGACAGGGCAAAGCCCGCGCCTCAGCGACCTCGTGGCTCTGCTGCGCGACTGGCCGGTTAAGGACTCTTGAAACTCCCGATCACCAAATACGGCGACCCGGTGCTCCGCCGCAAAGGCGCGCGCATCGAGACGATTACTCCCGAGATCAAAAAGCTCGTCGCGGACATGTTCGACACGATGTACGACGCGCACGGCGTCGGCCTCGCGGCGCAGCAGGTCGGCCACGCGCTGCAACTCACGGTCATTGACGTGCGCGGCATCAAGGACCGCCCCTCGACGATGGAAGTTGGCGGCAAGTCCGTGGATCCCGAAGACCACATGCCGCTGGTGCTGATCAATCCCGAACTGAAGCTCGGCGCGGCGACGGTGAAAGGCGGCGAGGGTTGCCTGAGTTTTCCAGAAGTGTTTGCCGACATCACGCGCCCGGCGGAAGTCGAAGTCAGCGCGCTCAACGACAAGGGCGAGAAGGTTTCCTTCCGCGCCGGCGGCTTGCTGGCGAAGGCCGTGCAGCACGAGTTCGATCACTTGCAGGGCATCCTCTTCATTGACCGCATGACCACGGAGACGAAGAAGGAGTTGAAGCCCGAACTCGAAGACCTCGCGGCCGAGACGAAGGCGGAGTTGAAGAAGAAGCGGTGACTTCGGAGCGTTGTGATGCGGTGAGGCCCGCGCCGATTTGGAAATCGGCGCTCCAAGTCGAAGTCCGGATTAAAACTTCCACCCGAACAAACGCTGGATTTTCCTGCGCCGTTCCTCGCCCGTCTTGGGGTTGTACATTTCGCGCGCGGCCACCTTGAACATCACACCGCTGAACCAGACCGCCACGTCCGCCTCCGTCTTCAAGTTGCGGCCCACCTCCTCTTTCACGCCCACCTCTATGACGTCGTTATTCCGCGCGTCGCCCTCGTCGGTGATGCGAATTTTTCCGACCGTCAGATAAAGCGCGTCAATGCCGCCGAAGTCCACACCAGGCACACCGCCGCCACCGCCGTCC
Source organism: Pedosphaera sp. (assembly GCA_031411375.1). Lineage (GTDB taxonomy): Bacteria > Verrucomicrobiota > Verrucomicrobiia > Limisphaerales > SIBH01 > JANNGC01. The sequence continues at coordinate 1,604 of JANOAY010000830.1, forward strand.
TTTTTGGCAGATTTTTCCTTCGAGAGCTTCTGCATCATTTCGAGGTTCGTCTTGCCGCTCTTGTTCTTAACGATGTGAACTTCGGCGAGATTCAGGCGCACGGTTTTGAAGCGTACCTGGCCCGCCTTCAGATCATCCGTGACGTACTCGACGCGCAGCTCGGACATTTCGAGGAAGGTGCTGCCGCCGAAATCATCCGTGTTGTAGAGCTTGAGTCCCTCGACGTTCACCACCGGAGTAGCCAGCCCGATCTCCATCTTGGAAATCTTCGCGTCCATGCCCGTGTTGTGGCGCAGATTGTATTCCGTAAGCGACCGGGCGATGACGTCCTTTAGAATGACCGCGACGACCACCAGCACGATGACGAGCAGGAACAGCGCGACACCGATGCGGAACAGCCAGCGGAAAAAAGTTTTCATTTCGTTCTCGGTGAGTTGTCAGACGTTCGTTGCGGCGTGTCCATTGGAAATTTCCCGCAGTCAACGGGAGACTGGAAAGTCTCCCAACCTGCCGACACGAATGTCGGCGATACGTAACGCCGGCTTTCCAGCCGGCAGGTTGGGAGACTTTCCAGTCTCGTGTCCCAAGCACGCATTCCACTATGCGCCCGGAAGAAGGCGATTGAGGGCGCAGACTTGCGATGCCGCAGGGTGAACTGAATAGTTGTGCATCAAACCGAATCCATGATTGAGCGCATGAACTGCCAGCACATCAATTTTGCCATGAACCGCCGCGACTTCTTCGGCCGGTTCGCAATGGGCATGGGCGGCATGGCGCTGGCCGGACTGTTGAACCGCGATGCGCGCGCGGCGCAGGCGTTGAATCCGTTCAAGGGCATTCTCGATCAGCCGCACTTTGCGCCGAAGGCCAAGCGCATCATCTACCTGTTCATGAGCGGCGGGCCGTCGCAGCACGACTTGTTTGATTACAAGCCGCTGCTGAACAAGCTCAACGGCCAAGACCTGCCGGAGAGCGTGCGCGGCGGGCAGCGGCTCACCGGCATGTCGGGCAATCAGGCCACGCTGCCGCTCGCGGGTTCCATCTTCAAATTCGCGCAGCATGGACAGAGCGGCGCGTGGGTCAGCGAGTTGCTGCCGCACACGGCGAAGATGGTGGACGAGCTTTGTTTCATCCGCTCGATGCACACCGAGCACATCAATCACGATCCGGCGATCACATTTTTTCAGACCGGCCATCAACTGCCGGGTCGCCCGAGCATGGGCGCGTGGCTGAGTTACGGCCTCGGCAGCGCGAACGAGAATCTGCCCGGTTTCGTCGTGCTCATCTCAAAGGATCGCATTGATCAGCCGCTTTACTCGCGACTGTGGGGCAATGGTTTTCTTTCCAGCATTCATCAGGGCGTGCAGTTCCGTGCAGGCAAGGACCCGGTGCTATTCCTAAAAAATCCCGACGGCATTTTGGCGGCGGGCCGGCGGCAGATGCTCGACCGGCTGGCGGAGTTGCACGCGCAACAGTTCGAGGACTTGGGCGATCCCGAGATCAATTCCCGCGTCGCGCAATACGAGATGGCTTACCGGATGCAGACCAGCGTGCCGGACGTGATGGATTTGGCGAAGGAGTCGGATGCGACGTTTGAGCTTTACGGCAAGGAGTCGCGGGAACCCGGCACGTTCGCCGCGAACTGCCTGCTCGCGCGGCGTCTCGCCGAGCGCGATGTGCGATTCATCCAGCTTTATCATCCGGGCTGGGATCATCACGGCGGATTGCCCGGCGGCATTCGTCGTCAGGCGAAGGACGTGGACCAGGCGTGCTACGCGCTGGTGCAGGATTTGAAACAGCGCGGCCTGCTCGACGACACGCTCGTGGTGTGGGGCGGTGAATTTGGGCGCACGAATTATTCTCAAGGCAAACTCACGGCCACGGACTACGGGCGCGATCATCATCCGCGCTGCTTCACGATCTGGATGTGCGGCGGCGGCGTGAAGAAGGGCGTGACCTACGGCGCGACCGACGACTACGGCTACAACGTGGCGGAAAATCCCGTGGACGTGCATGACTTGCACGCGACGATTTTGCACCAGCTCGGACTCGACCACGAAAAGCTCACCTACAAATTTCAGGGCCGCTACTACCGCCTCACCGACGTCAGCGGGCGCGTGGTGAAAAGCGTGCTGGCGTAATCACTGCGTTGGAGCGTCGGCCTCCGACCCGGCGTGTTGATCAGTTTCAGCCCTCGAGCCGGATCGGAGACCGCGCTCCACTTCATCCATTCCACCCCGACCAATTTGTTGACGACGACTTAGAGCCAGTGTTATTCACCATTTGTTCACACGTTATTCACAGCGAATGACGAAGGACTTTGGGCAAAACAAAACTATGCTCACCTTCATTCTGATTGGCGGATTGGTCTGGCTGGTCGTGGCGCTCGTCTTCGTGCTGGCGCTCGCGGCGTCCGCCAGAAAACAAGTGTCCCCGGTCGCGGTGAACAGTCCCGCCGAGTCGCAGGAGTTAGAAATATTCCCGCCTCTGACCTCGGAAAACAGTCCGGCTCCAGCTCATCACTCCGACTCCATCGAAGAATCCATCGCCACCCATCTCGCGGCCGACGGCGAGGCGCAGACAGCTTGAGATTGGCATTTCTGCGCTCATGCCCAACATTCCGGGCGTCATGAGTTTTTACGAGAAGCTGAAGTTCAATGCGGACGGACTGATCCCGGCCATCATCCAGGAGCAGTCCACCGGGCGCGTGCTGATGATGGCGTGGATGAATCGCGCGTCGCTGGAGAGCACCATCGCCACGGGCAAGACGCACTTCTGGAGCCGCTCGCGGCAGAAATTTTGGATGAAGGGCGAGGAGAGCGGCCACACGCAGACGGTCAAAGACCTCGCGTTCGATTGCGATGGCGACACGCTGCTCATTCAAGTGGAGCAAGTCGGCGCGGCCTGCCACGAGGGTTATCAGTCCTGCTTCTTCCGTTCGGTGGAAGACGATGGGGCGGAGTTCAAAATCACCGAGCCGATGCTGAAAGCGCCCGGGGAAATCTACGCGAAGAAGTAGGCGCTACACTTTGACGTCCGCCGTGCGGGCGCGACGTCTGCGCCAGAGCCGCCACTTGATCCGCACTTGGCGCAAGGCATCCAAAACTCGGCGGGCCCACGGCTTGGCCCAATTGAATTCACTCGCCAGCAGCAGCAGGCCGAGCGGAATGAAAATGAACGCGGGGCCAGGGAAGAAAATCATCACCACGCCTGCCGCGAGGCAAATGCCACCGAGGATGCCGACAATGATCTTGCGAGTGATCGGATGCACCTTGTCGAGCCGCAGCGCGCGCCGCAGCCGATCCATCTTTTCGTGTGCGTGATGATGGCTCATGTCGGTTGCAAGGTGCGGGCAAGGAGGGCCATGCGCAAGGGCATCAAAAAGGCGGCGCTCGAAACGAGACGCCGCCGGTGAAAGTTCTGCACCAACTGACTACACGAGCTTCTTCAGCCGCGCGTCCGCGGAGAGCTTCTTCACCATGTCCTTGATCTTCTGCGCCTGCGACTTGTGCGCGAGCAGCACGGCGTCATCCGTCTGCACGAGGATGGAGTCACTCACGCCGACAATGGCGATGGGCGTGCGGTGCTTGGTGCGCGCGTCGAAGATGATGTTGCGCGCGGCATCCACATGGATGAAATCGCCGACGGCGCAATTGCCTTCCGCATCCGGCTTGAGATGGCGCGCGAGCGCAGGCCACGCGCCGAGATCGTCCCACTCAAATGCGCCATCAGCGCAGACGACATTCTGCGCGTGTTCCATCAGCGCGAAGTCGATGGAGATTTTCTTAATCGCCGGATATTCCTTGGCGAGAATCTTGTTCAGCTTGGCCGGGTTCTTGCCCGCCGCGAACCAGCGCTGGCACGCGTCAAACATGTCCGGCTGATGCTTCTGTAACCCTTCCGTAACCGTCACGAAGGACCAGATGAACATGCCGGCATTCCAGCGGTAGTGACCGCTGTTCACGTATTCGAGCGCCTTCTCCAGATTGGGTTTCTCCACGAAACGCTCGGCGCGAAAGAAGGTGGTCTTGTAGCCCTTGACGCCCTGCGGCGACGGCAACGGCTCGCCCGTCTGAATGTAGCCATAGCCCGTGGCCGGTTCGGTGGGCTTGATGCCGATGGTGACGATGGCCCGCCCGCGCGATGCGAGATCGAAGCAGTCGCTCAACACCTGCTGAAATTTTTTCTCCTCGGGAATGACGTGGTCCGCCGGCAGCACGGCCATGACGCCCGTGGTGGAACGCGCGCCCACGAGTGCCGCGCCCAGCGTGACCGCCGCACAGGTGTCGCGCCCGACCGGCTCGGCGACCACGTTATCCTTCGGCAGCTTGGGCAACTGCCGCCGCACTTCCGGCGCCTGCACGGCGTTGGTGATGATGAAGATATTCTTCAACGGCACGACGGGCAGCACACGCTCCACGGCCTGTTGCAGAAAGGACGTTTTGCCGAGCAACGTGATGAGCTGCTTGGGCGTCTTCTCGCGGCTGATCGGCCAGAAGCGCTCGCCGCGCCCGCCAGCCATGATGATGACGAAACGATCCGAGTTATTAGTTTTAGCTTTCATCAGAACTTTTTTCAGTTTGTAGCCTATCGTCGCAACCCGGCCTGAACTTTACGGCTTCACCGCGCGCGCCAGCGAACGGACGAACTCATTCACCACCGGCACCAGGTCCGCGCTGTGGCCGTGCTCGGCGATTTGCTGCACGATGGCGCTGCCCACAACGATGGCCTCAGCGTGCTGCGCGACGAGTTTCGCCTGTTCGGGATTCGAGATGCCGAAGCCGACGGCGATGGGAAGTTTCGTGTGCGCGCGAATCTTCGCCGTCATCGCGGCGATGGTGTCGGAAACTTTGCTCTGCATCCCGGTCACGCCTTCGCGGGAGACGTAGTAGATGAAACCACGCGCGCGCTTCGCGATCAGTTCCATGCGCTCTTCCGGCGTGGTGGGTGCGATGAGGTAGATGTTGCACAAGCCAGCGGCGGCCATGAGCGCCTCGTAGTTCTCTGATTCCTCCGGCGGTAAATCGAGGACGAGCAGACCATCCACGCCCGCACGCGCCGCATCGTCAATGAAGTGCTTCAGCCCCTGCTTGTGAATGAGGTTGAAGTAAATGTAGAGGACGAGCGGCACCTGTGATTCGCGGCGAATGGCGGCGACCGTTTCCAAAACTTTCTTCGGCGTGGTGCCGGACTCCAGACCACGCTGCGCCGCGAGTTGGTTGACCAAACCGTCCGCGAGCGGATCGCTGAAGGGGACGCCAAGTTCCAACACGTCCACGCCGGCCTTGTCAAAGGCGAGCGCGAGCTGGCGCGTGGCTTCCAGCGTCGGATCCCCTGCCCCGATATAGACGACAAAACCTTTTTGCTGTGCGGCCCGCAACTGCGCGAACCGTTGGTCGATGCGATTCATTGGCGGCGGAGAGTGCCGGGCGAGGGTTGGGGAGTCGAGTGCTGAGAGACGGAGTTCACGGACGCGGCGTGGACTGATTCAGTTCCCACGCCAGCCGCAGCCCCTTCAGCGTCAGCAGCGGATCCACCGCCGTGATCTCCGGCAATTTCTTCGCCATGAGTTTCGCATAGCCGCCGGTGGCGACCACGGGCAGGCGGCGGCATTTCAATTCCTCCTTCAGCTTCCCGATCAGTTCGCGAATCAGGCCGCGATAGCCATGCACCGCGCCGATGAGCATCGCCTGCTCGGTGCTTTTGCCGACGGCTCCGGTCACTTCTCGGATTTTAATTTCCGGCAGCAACGCCGTCTTCTCGTGCAAGTAACTCGTCATCGCCGCCAGGCCGGGCGCGATGATGCCGCCGACGTAATCGCCGCGTCGGTTGACCACGTCGAACGTCACTGCCGTGCCGAAGTCCACGACCACGGCGGGCGCACCGAACAACGCGCGCGCCGCGATGGCGTTCGCCAAACGGTCGGGGCCGATGGTGTGCGGTGCGGGGTAATCAATGCCGATGCCGCGCACGGTTTCATGCGTGAGTTGAAACGGCGTGAGTGGCCAGGCGCGGCGGAGTTGCCTCCCGGCGAAGACCGTCGCCACCGGCACCACGCTGCACAGCGCCACGCCCGTGATGGCCCGCCCCGCCGCTGCGCGCGCGAGCGCAGCCACCGCGCGACCACTGCGCCACGCCGGAGTGGGCAGCACGCCGGGATGAATCACTTTCGCGCCGCGCGCGAAGGCGAAGTGCGTGTGGGTGTTTCCGATGTCGAGCAGCAAGAGCACGGGCGGAGTGTGGGGGGCGGGACGTGGGCTTTCCAGCCCGCAGTCCACAGACGTGACGCACTGAAAGTTTTGCCTGCGCGCCACGCAAAGTTTTCACACGGCGCTCACCGCTTATTCTTCAAGCCCAGCCGCTTTTCCGCCGATAACCGAACAGCGGCTTCGCAGCCCTATGAAGATTGCCTACATCAATGCGGACCCCGACGCGCCCGTCTTTGGACGGCTGGGCTGCTCCGTCCACATGCAGGAGGCGCTGCGCGCGATGCTGCGGCTCGGCCTCGAAGTGCATCTGTTTTCCTCCCGCTTGGGCGACGAGGCCATCTACGATCTCTCCGCGCTGCAAGTGCATCCCCTGCCGAAAATCGTGGATCGCCACGGGCAAAGCCCGCTGGCCATGAACCACATCGTGCGTTCCGCGCTGGAGCGGGAGGCGGCCGACGGCGCGTTCGATCTCATCTACGAACGGTTCTCGCTCTACAGCCATGTGGGCATGGAGTTCGCCCGCGAGTTGCAAATCCCTTCCGTGCTGGAAGTGAACGCGCCGTTGCTCGATGAACACGTCGCCCGCGGCACGCTGCTGGATTCGACCGGCGCAGAGGATTGCGCCATGCGCTCCTTCCGCGCGGCCAAGCTCATCACGGCGGTGTCGAAGCAGCTCGGCAACATCATTGAGCAGCATCCCACCGCGCGCGGACGCGTGCGCGTGGTGCCGAACGCGGTTAACCCAGAACGCTTCCGCGACCTCGCGCCGACGCGAGCCAAGGACGGATTCGTCATCGGCTACGTCGGTGCGCTGCGTTCCATCAGCGGATTCAACACTTTGATCGAGGCGTTCGCCAGCGTGGCGCGCGAGTCTTCGGAGGCGCAGTTGCTCATCGTGGGCGACGGCCCGGCGCGCGAGCATTTGGACCGCGAGATTGCCGCGCGTTCGCTGACTCGCCGCGTGCATTTCACCGGCGAAGTTTCGCCCGACGCCATCCCCGGCCTGCTCGCCTCGATGGATGTGGCGGTCGCGCCGTATCCGCCTGCGGGCATGTTCTACTCCTCGCCGCTGAAACTTTACGAATACATGGCGGCGGGATTGCCCATCGTGGCCAGCCGCGTCGGTCAGGTGGAGGAAGTGATCCGCGACGGGCTGACGGGAATGCTCATCACGCCCGGTCATGCCGCGGGACTGGCCAAGGCGTTGCGAGAATTGGAGACCAATCCCATGAAGCGCGCGCTGCTCGGCGGCGCGGCGCGTGCGGCGATTCAGGAGCACACTTGGGAAAACCAAATGACCGCTGTGCTCACGCTGGCGGGGTTGAATCTGGCCGCGCCGGTTTGCTGAAACTGCGAAGTTAGAAAACTTCGCCACCTGCCGACAGGAATGTCGGCATTACACCGTAACGCCGGCTTTCCAGCCGGCAAGGTTGAGAGACTTTCCAGTCTCGTGTTCCAGCCCTGCCAGGCGCTTCCTCGAAAACCAAAGTTGCGAATCCGCTCTTGCTCCTCCGCCCATTTCTGGTGTTCGTTCTCCCCACTCGCGCATGAAAAAACTCAGCCACATCAATGACGCCGGCCACGCCGCGATGGTGGACGTGTCGGCCAAGCCCGTGGTGCTGCGCCAAGCTGTGGCGCGCGGAGAAATTCATCTTCAACGCGAAACGCTCGCGCTCATCGAAAGCAGCCAGATCGCCAAGGGCAACGTGCTCGCCACCGCGCGGCTCGCGGGCATCATGGCCGCGAAGAAGACCGGCGAACTGATTCCGCTCTGCCATCCCCTGCCCATCACGCACTGCGAAGTGAATTTTGAAATTCCCGCCGCGCGCGACCGCATCCTCATCACCGCCTTGGCGAAAATCGCCTCCCAGACCGGCGTGGAGATGGAGGCGCTCACCGCCGTGAGCGTGGCCGCGCTGACGATTTATGACATGTGCAAGGCCGTGGATAAGCAGATGCGGATCACGGACGTGGTGCTCGTTTCCAAAACAAAAACACCGGCGGTCTGACCCCACCAAGACTGACCGCGAGGGATTCTTCTTTGCGCCTTTGCCTCTTGGCGCCGTTGCGTTAATTCCTGCCCGTGCAAATTCACGTTGGTCTCATCACCATCTCCGACCGCGCCTCGCGCGGCGAATACGACGACCTCGGCGGCCCCGCTTTGAAGAAGGCGGCGGAAGGCTATCAATGGCGCGTGCTCGCCGAGTCGCTTGTGCCGGATGAGAAGCGTGAAATCCAGCGCGCCATCCGCGAACAGATCAACAAGGGCTGCGCGCTCATCCTCACCACCGGCGGCACCGGCGTGGCCTTGCGCGATGTGACGCCGGAAGCCGTGCGCGAGATCAGCGTGCGCGAACTGCCCGGCTTCGGCGAAGTCATGCGCGCCGAGTCCATGAAGATTACGAAGAACGCCATCCTCTCGCGCAACCTTGCCGCCGTGGTGGATCACGCGCTCGTCATCTGCCTGCCGGGCAAACCGAGCGGTGCGGTGGAGTGCCTGAGCTTCGTGGTTGGCGCGATTCCGCACTGCGTGGAAGTGCTGCGGGAAGTACCGACGAGTTGCTGACGTGCATGAAAATCCAAATTTCAAAATCCAAATCCCAAACAAATTCCAAAATCCAAACCTCAATCGCCGCTCTCGATTCAACGCGCCGTGAAGTCCGCCGCAACTTTGGAATTTGGAGCTTGGTGTTTATTTGGATTTTAGGATTTGGAATTTGGAATTTCGGCCACGCGGCTGAAACGACAACGACGAACAAACCTTTCGTCCCCTCCACCAAATACGCCACCACCCGCGTCGCCGGCTGGACGGTGCGCGTGAACCGCGAACTGCTCACCACGCAAAGCGCGCTCGGCAGCAACGCCCTCGCGCTGCTCGCGGTGAAGCTCCGCGAAATCACCAACACCGTGCCGCCGCGCGCCGCCGATGCGCTCAAGCGCGTGCCGATCTGGCTGGGCGTGAACGACGGCCACGCGCCCTGCGCCGAGTATCATCCCTCGAAAGACTGGCTGGTGCAGAACGGCTACAATCCCGACAAGGCCAAGTGCGTCGAGATTGGCAGCGCCCGCAAGTTCCTTGAGTGGACGCCGAAGCAGCCGATGATGATTCTCCACGAACTCTCGCACGCCTATCACGATCAGGTGCTGGGCTTCGACGACGCACGCATTCGGTCGGCGTTCGTCCACGCCAAATCTTCCGGTCGCTACGACTCCGTGGAGCGCAACAATGGACGCGCCGAGCGCGCCTACGCCCTGACCGACCACAAAGAGTATTTCGCCGAGGCCACGGAGGCGTTCTTCGGCACGAATGATTTTTTCCCGTTCACGCGCGAGGAATTGCAGCGGCACGACCGCGAGATTCACGAGGTGGTGGCGGAGGTTTGGGCGCGCTAGCCGCGTGGCGCTCAACCGTTCCAAGTTCGA
>JANOAY010000831.1:0-9269 GCA_031411375.1 Pedosphaera sp.
GAAGGCGAACTCGGTGTTCGACGCGGAAGGGAAGCCGACTTCGATTTCCTTGAACCCGCAGGCCACGAGGGCCTGAAAAAGTTCCAGCTTCTGCGAGACATTCATCGGGACGGCGAGGGCCTGATTGCCATCGCGCAGGTCCACGCTGCACCAGATGGGGGCGTGTTCGAGGATGCGGTTGGGCCATTGCCGGTTCGGCAATTCCACGGGCCGGAACGGGCGATACTTGGAGCCAGGATTCGGTAACATGATTTTAAGCGTGTCGTAATTTGCCGCCCGGTTGCAATCAAGGCGTTTGGGATTCGGGCAACAAAAAACCCCACCGCCTTCTATGGCAGTGAGGTTTCTGAAAGTCTTCCTGTGAATCAGAACCCGACCGCCGCGCCACTAAGCAGCAGCGCGGAAAGCAGCAGACGGTTGTTCGTCTCTTGAATCACGGGGCGGAACGTATTGGCCTCGTTGGCGGTGGTCAACGGCATTCTCGGCGCTGGCCCTGGGCGCAGCGCCAGCCCAAGGGCTTCACGGCGTTTTTTCCACCGGCTTGGGCGTCAGCTTGTCGAAATCCATTTCCAAGAATTCCATCAGCTCGGGTCCGAAGTTGATCTTCTCCGCCGCGCCGACGGGCAGCGCCGCTTTCAATCCTTCCGCCGTCTGTTCGTTGAACTTGTCGCGGCGTTCCTCCCACGCTTCCTCCAGTTTCGGGTCCGTCGGTTCCTTGGCCGCGTTCAGTTCGAGCTGATTCATCATCACCGCCCGTTCACGCATGTAAGATTCTACTTTCGCGGCCTGCGGCTCGGTCAGTCCCGCCGCCTGCTCAAACATGCTGCGGAAAAAACGGCCGTACTCGTCGGGGGTGTCCTGGAAGCGCGCGATCTCGGGCAGCGCGCCGAGCAACTTCGCATGGTCGCGCTGCAATTCGAGCAGGCGCCGCTTCTCCTCCGGCGAAAGCGTCCCCGGAACTTTGCTCAGGAGCGCGTCCATTTCGCCCACCGACGGGAGAAAGGCTCCGGCCCGCCGGCCCATGTCCTCCACTTTGCCAAATGACACCACCACGTTGCTTTGCAGCGGGGCCAGCGTCTGGCGCAAGGCGTTCGCCTCGGCCTCGGCCCGCTGGCGCGCGCGAATTTCCTCCGCCAGCCGGTTCTTGAGCGCGCTGCTGTCCTCCGCCCGGGACAAGGGCGCAGATTCTGGTGCTGAACTCGCGGCGACCGGCGCGGACTCAGCGGTCGTCGTGGGCGGCTCGGTTCCGACAGAGCGGCGCTTCAGATAAAACGAACTCACGCCCGCGACCACGATGAGTCCCATGACGACGGCAATGGCTTTTTTCGACATTCCGGGAGCATGAGGAGGTGGAGCAAAGTTCGTCGCGTGAAATTGTTGTCATAATTCCGCCCGCCAACCGCTGCGCGGATTTTTGCGTTTGACCCCCTCCGGCACGGTGTCTAGGGTGCGCCCTCAATTTTCTAAAACTCTATGTTCGGAACGATTCGCCGTCATCAAAGCTGGCTCTGGGTGTTCATCATCGCCGCCATCATCATTAGTTTCGTCGTGTACTTCCAACCCGGCGGCGGGCAGACGAACTCGCGCGCCAACGAGAACGCCTTCGAGCTGAACGGCAAGCCCGTGACGGCCACGATGATTCAAGGCGCGGGCCGTGAAGTGCGCCTGCTCTACTTCCTCAATTTCCGCCGCTGGCCCGAACAGGACACCGAGCGCGCGCAGCAGATGGGTTTCGACATTGAGCAAGAGGCTTACCTCCGCCTCTTCCGCGCGGCGAAAGCCGAGGAAGCCGGCATCCGCATTCCTGATCAAACCGTCGCCGATCTCGCCCGCCGCCTTATGGGCGACAACGTGGACGCGGATCGTTTCACGAAAGAACTGCTCATTCCCAACGGCCTGACGCTGGATGATTTTGAACGGTTCGTGCGCAACGACGCGGCGATTCAACAGCTCAGTTCCGTGGTCGGCGCGGCGGGCCGGCTTGTTACGTCGGCGGAAGCCGAGGCCCTTTACCGTCAGGAAAATCAGGAGACCAGCGGCGACATCGTGTTCCTGAGCCTGAGCAATTATCTCAGCCAGGTGGTGGTGACGAACGGCGCGCTCTCGAACTGGTACAACCTGCGCGGCTATCGCACGCCGGAAAAAGTCCAGGTCAGCTACGTGGAATTCCCGCTCACGAATTTCATCGCCGACGCGGAGAAGCAGTTTTCCGAAGTCACGAATCTGAACCAGCAGTTGCGCGACGTTTATTTCAAGGCCGGCCCGGACAACTTCAAGGACACGAACGGCGTGGTGCTGACCGAGTCCAACGCCATTGCCAAGATTCGCGAGACCGAGCGGGATCGCACCGCGTCCTTTTTCGCCAAACGTCGCGCGAATGATTTCGCCAACCAGCTTTATGACAAGCAGCCCGTGACGGTGGCGAACTTCCTCGCGCTCGCCGCGTCGAACAATCTGACCGTGCTGACGAGCCTGCCCTTCGACCGCGAAGATGGCCCGACGAACTTGGACGTGTCGCCGAAATTTGTGCAGGCCGCGTTCTCACTGAATGCGACGAGCAACCCCGTGGCGGTGCAGCCGCTGGACGGCCAACATGGTTTCTACATCATCGCGTTGAAGCAGAGTTTCCCCAGCGAACCGGAGCCGTTCGCGAGCATCCAGGCCAAGGTCGAGGACGATTACAAACGCTACAACGCCTTCACGCTCGCCTACAGCGCGGCCACAAACTTCATCGGCGTAGCTACGACCGGACTCGCCCAGGGCAAGACCTTTGAAGAACTCGCCGTCGCGCAGAAACTCAAAGTGGAGACGCTCCCGCCCATCTCCGCGCGCACCGACTCGGTGACGAACCTGGAAGAGCGCATTGATGTGCGCCGGCTCAAATCCATCCTGCTCAATCTCGAACCCGGCAAGATCAGCACCTACACGCCGAACCCGCCCGAAGGCGGCTACGTCGTCTATGCGCGCGCCAAGCTGCCGATGGACGAAACGAAGCTGAAGACGGGACTGCCGAAGTTCCTCGCCGAACTGCGCTACCAGAAGCAGAACGAGATTTTCAACCAGTGGTTTCGGAAGCAGTTGGAAGCGGCCAAGCTCCCGCTGCCCAACCGGCAGCGGCGGCAGAGCTAGTTCGCCTCCCAAACATTTATGAGTGAGCGTGCGTCAGCGCCTTCCGCGCCGCCGATTAAACTCTCGTCCCCCGAGACGCAGGAGTTTTGGGAAATCCCTGTCCTGTTCGAGGACGAGCATCTGCTCGCCCTCAACAAACCCGCGCGCCTGCTCACCGCGCCGGACGCCGACGACGCGACGCGACCAAGCCTGATGAAGCTGCTCCACGCCGGCATCGCCGCCGGCAAGCCGTGGGCGAAGGAACGCGGCCTGACCTATCTCAACAACGCGCACCGCCTCGACTTCGAGGCTTCCGGCGTGCTGCTGCTCGCGAAGAACAAGCCCGCGTTCATCAAGCTCGCCGACCTTTTCGGCGCGGATCAGCCGCAGCGCACTTACCTCGCGCTCGTGCATGGCACGCCGGAGCAGGACGAGTTTGAAGTCAATGCGCCCATCGCTCCGCATCAGATCAGCCCCGGCCTCATGCGTGTGGAACCGGACCTCGGCAAGGCCGCGCGCACCGGCTTCAAGGTGCTGACGAAATTCCTTGGCTACACGCTGCTCCAGGCCCAGCCGTTCACGGATCGCACGCACCAGATTCGCGTCCACCTCTATCATGTGCATCTGCCCGTGCTGGGCGACGCGCTCTATCGCGGCGGCAAGCTGTATCTCTCGCAGATCAAAACGAAGTATCGCGCGCGCGACGACCGCGAGGAACGCCCGCTCATCTCCAGCGCCGCCCTGCACGCGGACACGCTCACCCTGCCCCACCCCGTGACCGGCGAAACGATCACCATCACCGCCAAGCAGCCGAAGGACCTGGAAGTGGCCGTGAAGTATCTGAAGCTGTTTGCGGCGGTGTGAAGTGAAACGGGTGAAGAGGGTCGTGCGGCGACAGTCGGACCACGCCGAGCGGCCCGCTGAAAGTCTCAGCGATCTCTCCGTCTCGAACGCCTCACGCCACCCGCGCTGTCAGCAGCAAATCCTCGCCCAGCCAGCGGTATTCCACATCGCGTAACTCCAGCGCGTCTTTAACCGCAGCAATTCCCGGCCCCGCCACGCCCTTGCGCGCGTCACGACCGCCGAGAATTTTCGGCGCGTAAAAAAACGCGACGCGCTGCGCGTGACCGCCGAGGAGGAACGACGCGTTCACCTCGCCGCCGCCTTCCACGAGCAGGCTGGTGACATTTTCCGCGCCGAGTTTTTTCAGCAGCCAGCGCAGGTCAATGAGTCCGTCGCGCAGCGGCGCGATTTCCACGCGGACTTTTTTCCGCAGGGCGGCGAGACGTTTCGCGGGCGCGCGCTCCGAGGTGATGATGATCGTGGTGAGCGCCGCAAACTCGTCCGTGACGACGCGGGCGGTGAGCGGCGTGCGCGCCCGCGAATCCAGAATGATGCGCCGCAAGGACGGCGCACCGGCCACCGCCGCACCGGCTACCGGCCGCACCGTCAGCGCCGGATCATCCGCCAGCACCGTGTTCACGCCCACGAGGATGGCGTCCATGCTGGCGCGCAGTTGCATGGCGCAATCGCGGGACTGTTCGCCGGTGATCCACTTTGATTCGCCAGTGCGCGTGGCAATTTTGGCATCAAGCGTCATCGCGGCCTTCACGGTCACGAAGGAGGTGCGGCGGACGATCCAGTGGTTGAAGAATTCGTTCAGGCACGCAGATTCTTCAGCGAGGACGCCATGAACGACTTCGAGGCCTGCGCGGCGCAGCAATTTGAAGCCGCGTCCAGCATGACTGGGATTGGGATCGTGCGCCGCGGCAACGACGCGCTTGATGCCCGCCGCGATGATGGCGTCCGTGCAAGGCGGCGTGCGTCCGTGCGTGCAGCAGGGTTCGAGCGTCACGTAGAGCGTAGAGCCACGCGCGCGGTGGCCACGCCGCTCCGCGTCCCGCAGCGCTTCGATCTCCGCGTGCGGCAGGCCCGCGCGCCGGTGCCAGCCGCGTCCGATGACTTTTCCGCGCCGCACCAAAACCGCACCGACCATCGGGTTCGGGGAAGTCATTCCGCGCGCCCGCGCCGCGAGACGCAGCGCCAGGCGCATGAAAGTAAAATCTGATTTCGTGGGCGTGACCAAGATGGCCGGAGTCTGGGAACGGTGTTACAACCTGTCAACGCGCGGCAAATACCTTGAAAGAATTCCCGGCTGTGGCGTCATTGCACAGGCTGACAAACCAAATCGCGAACATGAACGGAGCTAACAGCGTCGGTGGTGGGACTGGCAGAAGCCGGTGCGGAAGTGTTCGCGCGAAATTCCAAAACCCAAAACCCAAATCCCAAACAAATTCCAAGCCCCAAGCTCCAAACTCCAAACAACGCCGGATGTCGCCCGCGCTCCTTGGAATTTGGAATTTGAAGTTTGTTTGGGTTTTGGGATTTGGGTTTTGGAATTTCCGCCGATCTGCGGTGCTCTGCCTCGCGCTACTCCCCCTGCCCGCGTTCGCCGCGAGCTATGCGCCGAAGCGCACGCCCGGTGCGGAAATCTTCGACAACAAGACCGTTCTCCCCCTCCGCATTGAAATCTCCTCAAACGAAATGGTGCGCCTGCGGCGCAATGATCGCGAGGACGTGCGCGCCACCGTTTGGGAAGGCACGAACGTCTGGCGCGACGTGGGCCTGCATGTGAAAGGCGCGGCGGGCAGCCGCCGCGACATCAATGACAAGCCGGCGCTCACGCTGGGCTTCGACAAGTTTGTCCCCAACCAGCGCTTCCACGGACTGAAGAAGATTCACCTGAACAACTCGGTGCAGGACGGCAGCTATCTCTGCGAGAACATTTGCGGCGAGCTGTATCGCAATGCGGGCATCGCGGCGGCGCGTGTGACTTATGCGACGGTGGAATTGAACGGGCGCAAACGCGGCTTCTACGTGGTGAAGGAAGGATTCACGAAAGACTTCCTCGCGATGCACTTCAAGAATCCGAACGGCAACTTCTACGACGGCGGTTTCCTCCGCGAGATCACCGAGCAGCTCGAACGCGACAAGGACGGCGAGAACGACGTGCGCGACTGGTCGGACTTGAAGGCGCTGGCCCGCGCGGCGCAGGTGCCGGAGCCGTTCGTGCGCTTCCAGGAGTTGAGCAAGGTGCTGGACGTGGATCGTTTCGCCACCTACTGCGCGCTGCAAATCATGACGTGGGACTGGGACGGCTACCTGATGAACCGGAACAACTACCGTGTCTATCACGATCCCAGCAGCGGCAAGATGGTCTTCCTGCCGCACGGGATGGATCAGATGTTTGAGGAGACGCATCATTTTCCCATTCCGCGCCCGAACCGTTTCAACGCGCTGGTGGCGAACCGCTTCATCGAGACGCCGCAGGGGAAGAAACTTTATCTCGAACGCTTCGGCGAGGTGTTCACCAACGTGTTTCAAATCGAGATGCTGACCAACCGCGTCAACGAACTGGCTTCGTTGATTCGCCCGGTGCTGGTGCGGTTGGAGATGGACAAGGCGGACAAGAAGCTGGGTGACGAAGCGATCCAGAAGGCGGGCGAGAATGCCGGCAAGAATTTCGACAGCGAGGTCAAGCGGCGGCGCGACCGGATCACGGCACAGCACGCGAATTTTGTGCGTCGCCTGAACGAGCCGCCGCCGACCCCACTCTTGTTCACCAGCGGCGTCGCGAACGTCACGAACTGGAGCATCACGCTGCGCCCCGCTGATCCCGCGAACGCCATTCGCGACCGCGTGCTGCACGACGGACGCCGCACGCTGCATGTGCTGACCACGAACAAGACCACGAACACCGCCGCGTCCTGGCGCGCGAACGTGCTGTTGAAGGAGGGAAATTATCGTCTGGAAGCGATGGCGAAAGCGGCGGGCATCGTGCCCGTGCTGAACACGAACAAGGGCGCGGGCGCGGGCATCCGGCATTCCGGCATCAGCACGAACCGCGTGAACAAACTCGTCGGCGACACCGGCTGGGAGAAACTCGAATACGACCTGCGCGTGAAAGAGGAACGCGAGGTGGAACTGATCGCCGAACTGCGCGCGCTGGCGGGCGAGGTGTGGTTCGACGCGGATTCTTTCCGGCTCGTGAAGATCAAGCCGGAGGCCGAGGTCAAAGCGCCATGAGTGGGTCGCGACTGATTTCAATCTTGGTTTTCGCGCTGGCGGTGGCCGGCGGCGTGGCAGCGGATAAAAGTAAGCCGGAGAAGAAAGCGGCCAAACTTCCCAAGGCGAGCAAAGGCGACCAGAGTGACAAGCTCTTCGCCACCAACGCCCCCATCCTCACCTACGACATCACCATCTCCGCCAGCGAAATGGCCGCGCTGCAAAAGGACGACCGCAGCTATGCGCGCGGCAGCATCACCATCGGCACGAAGGTGTTTCACGACGTGGCGTTTCGCGTGAAGGGCAACGGCAGCCGCCGTCCGTTGCACGAGAAGCCCAGCCTCGTCGTGAAGCTCGATCACTACATGCCCGACCAGAAATTTTTCGGGCTGACGAAAATCGCGCTCAACAACTCCAGCCAGGACGGGACCTTCCTCGCCGACTTCATGGCCAACGCGATGTTCGCCGACGCGGACATCCCGGTTTCACGCGTCACGCACGCGCGCGTGAGATTGAATGGCCGCGACCTCGGCCTCTACGTGCTGGTCGAAATGCACAACAAGGAGTTTTTGAAACGCTGGTTCCGCAACGGCGACGGCAATCTCTATGAAGCCTACGTCGCCGACATTGACACCCAGATGGACCAGGACGGGGGCGACGACCGTTCGCAGAAGGATCGCAAGAAGCTCGAAGCCGTGACGAAGATTCCCGACAGCGCCGAACGCTGGACGAAGCTCCACGAGGTGCTCGACGTGGACCGCTACGTGTCGCACCTCGTCTGCGAGCTGTTCACCACGCACACCGACGGCTACGCGCTGAACCGGAACAACTACCGCATCTATCACCACCCGGACACGGACCGCTTCACCTTCCTCGGCCACGGCGTGGACTGGGCCTTCGCCAACACCGGGACGAAGCTGGAGCCGCCGCAAAACTCGCTCGTGACCAAGGCCGTCCTCACCACGCCAGAAGGCTACCGGCTCTTCAAGGAACGGCGGCTCACGCTCTTCACGAATATTTTCCAAACCGACGTGATGACCAATCGCGTGAACTTGGCCGTGGCCCGGCTCGTGGCGCAGGCGAAGAGCACGAACGAGGCAAATGACTTCCTCGGCTACGGTCGCGACATGAACAACCGCATCGTCGCGCGCTGGCGGAACGTGACCAACCAACTGTTCGGCCTGCCGCCCGTCGCGCTCAAATTCGACGAGCAGGGCGTGGCGAAACTCAGCGGCTGGCGCATGAAGACGGATGAGAAGTCCGCGCCCGCCGCCCATTGGCGTGGCACGAACGGCGAGCAGCGCATCCTGAGCATCACCGCGACGAACGGCCCGACCGTGGCCTCATGGCGCACGCGGGTGGCGTTGCCGGCGGGAAAATACTTCTTCGAGGGCGACGTGCGCGGCACCGGCATTCTGGCGCGAACGAATGCGAACGAAGCGGGTTTCGGCGCGGGCCTGCGCGTCTCCGGCGGCAAGCGCGACCACAAGATCGAGGGCGATGCCGCGTGGACGCACCTTCGCTACAGCCTCACGAACGAACTCGACGAAGTGGAACTCGTCTGCGAACTCCGCGCGACCAAGGGCGAGGCGATGTTCGATGAAGGTTCGCTGCGCTTGGTGCGGCGGAAGGACTAGCCGGGCGGCGCGCCAGGTCCCTGCCGGGTACTTTTATCTCCTCCAGTTTGCGCCCACGCACACTGTGCGGTTGCACTTCCCCGCCCGCTCGCGTACCACTCCCGGCCATGCGTTTCATCGCCACCGTCATCGAAAAATTGCAGCGGCATCCGAAGCGGCTGGTCTTCCCTGAGGGCCACGAGCCGCGCATCCTTCAGGCCGCGCGCCAGTTCTATTCCCTCAAGCTCGGCGCGCCCATCCTGCTCGGTGACCGCGCGAAAATTAAGAAGCTTGCCGAGGAACTCAGCATCTCGCTCGAAGGCGTCCGCATTCTCGATCCCGAATACAGCGAGGAGCGCGAGGGGTTCGCGCAACGCTACGAACTCATCCGCCGCGCCAAGGGCATCCAGATCGAGGAGGCGCGCGACGCCATGCGCAACCCGAACTACTTCGGCGCGATGATGGTCGCCATGCACCAGG
>JANOAY010000832.1:0-10403 GCA_031411375.1 Pedosphaera sp.
GCGCGATCCAGCGCCACAGTTCCAGGTTCGCGCGCTGCATTTTCGTCGCGGCCACGCCGGTGCCGAATTTGCCGAGCGGCAGTTCTTCGCGCGGGCGGATGTCGCTTTCCGCCGCGTCCATGAGGTTCACGCAAAACGAGAGCGCGTTGGTTCCGGCGCGCACTTGGTAAATCCCTTGTGCGGTTGTGTCGCCGAAGACGAGTTCGCGCGCGGTTTTTTCCAGCGAAAGATTTTTCACGGAACCGTCCGGCGCGGTGATTTGCGCGCTCTCGACTGGTTCGTTCAAGGGAAGACGGAACGGCTCGCCTGCTCTGACGTTCAGCGCGCTGGAGTTGCCGCCCGCCGGGTTCAACCACTCGAGCGCGTTCTGGATGAAGATGGGAAACGAGATGCGGAGCGGCCACGTCGTCTGCATCGTGTCGAAGCCGACCCAGACCACGCGCTTGCGCTCAATCTCCCCCGCGATGATGAGCGGCGTGGACGACGAGTCCACCACCGGCACGCCCCAGCGCGGCGGCTTCACAGCGAGCGATTCGTTGATGAACACGTTGTCGAAGCTCACGAAACGCATCAGCGGATGCGCGTTCTTCCAGTCCACAATCGCCGGCGCATCGGCGCGCGATACTTCGGGAAACAGGTTCGTGAAGTTGACATGGATGGCGAGCACGCTGCCCTTCGGCCAGACCACGGGGGTCACGTCGTCGAGGATCACAATGTCGTAGGCGGGCGCGTCGTCGGCGAGCAAGGGCACCGTGGTTAACTGCACGTTCGGCACGGGACGAAGGGCCTTCTCCAGAAAACGATTGCCGCGCGTCACGAGCAGCACTTTCACCGGACGCGGCAAAATGCTCACGACCGACGCCTGATTGTCCGCCGCGAGATCGTCCGTCGCGCCGAGCTTCACGGTGAAGATGCCGTCGCGCGGTTGGCTTGCGACGAAGACGAGCGGCAGCGTGTTCGTGCCGGGCACGGTGATGGAGCGCGTTTCCACCACGTCATTGCCGAGGCGCAGCTCGAAGTCCGTGACCTGCGCGTTCGTGCTGGGGTTCACCACGCTGGTGAAGATGGCGCGCTGCGCGGGATTGTCGGGATTCGCTCGCACGTCGAGCGAGGCGATGCCGAGGTTGTTCGCGCGCTCGCCGATGCGGTGATAGACGAGCGGAAGATTTTTGTTCTCAAACTCCGCGAGATTCGGAATCGCCCCGTCGCTGAAGAGGTGAATCTCTGGGTTGTCGCGGTCGGACTGGTTCTTCACCAGCGTCTCGGCGAGTTGCAGCGCCTCGCGCAAACGCGTCGGCGAATCCGTGGCCCGCGCCGCCTCGATAGCGCGGCGCAGCGCGCCCTTGTCGCTGGTCGCGGATTGCTTCACTTCGGTGTTCGCCGCCGCCACGAGCACCACCATCTGGTCGCCGTCCTTCAGGCTGTCCACCCACTTGAGCGCCTCGGTGCGCGCCACCTCGAAGCGCGAAGGCTTCACATCCGTGGCCTGCATCGAGGCCGACGCATCGAGCACCAGCACGCGCAGTTTGCTGCTCTTGGCCGTGCCGGTGAAGTACGGCCGAGACAAGGCAAACACCGCAAGCAGCAGCATGAGGATTTGCAGGATCAGCAGCCAGTTGTGACGCAATTTTTGAAAAGGAGCGTTGGCCTGCGTCTCAGCGAGAAATTTTTGCCAGAGCAGCGTGCTGGAGATAAGCCGCACCACGCGCTTGCGCTTGAGCAGGTAGAACACAATCACCACCGGGATCGCGGCGGCGAAGGCGAAGGCGTAAGGCGCAAGAAATTTCATGCCGGAAGCTTTTTGAAGCGCGCGCGTTGCGCCGGCAGCCAGCGTTCCGCGAGGTCACGCAAGTTGAGGGCTTTCTCCGCGAGGTCCATCGGCACGTAGTAATACTGGTTCGAAGCCTCGAAGCCGAGCCGTGAATCCTTCTTTTGCAGTTCCAGCAGTTCGAGCGCGGCGGCGGTTTCATCCGCGAGCAGGCGCTCGATGACGAGCGCGTGCGGTTCCGCCAGTTCCGCGCTCTTGGCTGCAATCAGAGCGCGACGAGCCACGACGAAGCGCGCTTGGTTCGCCACGCTCTGCCAGTGCAAGGCGGCGGCGCGCATCAGGCGCACTTGTTCACCCACGGTCAGCAATTGCACAGAACGAAGGCCGCGCGGCGGGTGGTCCAAAACGGAGGCAAGATTCCTGGAGGCGGCGGTGAAACCCGCCGCCACTTTCTCCAACTGACTAATGAACACTTCCGCTGGATAGATCGCGCGCCATTGTTCCAGATCGTCGTAAGGGAAGCCGACCATCGACGCGCTGTAACCGGTGGCGTCCGGCCAGAGCAGATTCGACGGGCCATTTTGCAACGGCGCGGAATAGACGACGCCGATGTTATAGGGAAACTCACGGAACGCCTCGCCGCACGCACGCCACGCGTCGAGGATGGCCGGCGCCAATTGGGTGCCGAAGCGGCGTTCGGCCACACGGTCGAGACTGCCGCCCGCCAGCACTTCGCCGACGACTTCAAGATTGGGCGAGGGATAGCCGCCGAGCGTCCATCCGAGCATCAGGCCGTCCACTTTCTCGGCGCGCAATTTCTGCGCGTGTTCTGCGACCAGTGAGAGCGCGGGAATGTAGGGCACGGCGGAAAGTTCCCAGGTGTTGCCCGCCTGGATCTTGGCGACGGCTTTCAAGCCGCGTTCACGCGCCAGTTGCCAGTGCCGCTTGGCGCGCGGGCCAGGGCCGACAGAGGAAATGGAATACTCGCCGACCTGGCTTTTCACGCCGCCGCGTTCGATGGGCAGGCTCCATTCGCTCACGCTCATCAGTGAGATGCCGACGGGCAGACGCGCGATGACATCCGCCGACCACGCATCGTTCCAGCCCCAGTCCCACGCGAGCAGTTGCTGCGTTCCACCGGCAGCGCGAATGCCGTCGTGAATCACGGTGTTCGCTTCGGCTGTCACTTCAGCGGGCGCGCGTTCGCGGCAACGCGGACATAATTTACCGCCGCCATGCGACCAGCAGTGAGTGAAATTCTCCGAGGCGGTGATGGTGAAAAATCCGCCAAGGTCCGGCGCGTCGCGGCAAATGGAGGCGATGGAGTTCGAGAGGAACTCGCGGACTGACGGCACGCTCAGGCACAGCGCCGCATGATCGCCCTGGACGGTCCCCTTTAACTCAGGGTGCTTCTCGAAGAAGGCCAGCGGCAGGGCGCGCGGCTCGTTCAGATATAGAAACAGGCGAATACCGTGACGCTTCGCGCGCGCGGCCAAGGCCTGCAAATTTTTCAGCCGCTCGGCGTGTTTCGCACTGCGCGACGGCTGCCACGGACACGGGGCCAGCTTGTGCAGCACGCCTTGCAACCACACGCCGTTGACGCCGGCCGCCGCCAGCTTGGCGAGCAGTCCATCGGGGTAAGGATCGGTTTCACGCTCCAGCAATGGATCGCCGTAGAGCGCAAAGTAGGAGTAGCAGAAGCGCAGTTGTTCAGGAGCGTCGGGTTTCGCGGTCGCGTTTCGGAACAGCGGTTGGTCGCACAAATCTTTGACGAACTGAAACAGCGGCTCGGCTCCGTCAAGGATGCCGTGTGGAAAATGTTCCTGAACCAGCGCGGCGATCTGCGACTCGCGCTGCTGCGTCGCAGTATCGGCGGAGACAAACTTCAACGGCGCGCACTGCGGCTTGAGGCTGCCGAGCTTGATGAACAGAAAATCATCCTCGCGCAACGTGAAGGCGAGTTCTTCCGGCGACCAATGGAGCAACGTGAGCAACTGTGCGTAGGGCAGCAAATGCCAGTTGCGTTTGATGACCGTGATGTAGGAGCGGCGCTGCTGGTCGGCGGTGATGCGCGGCTGACGGCCCAAGCCCATGCGGCGCGCGAGCGCTTTGATGTCGCTGGCACGCGCGCCGACCGTTACGGCCAAACGCTCAGCGGGAACGAGTTGCCAGTTCCGCCAGACGAACGCGTGAAGCGGGCTTGGAAAATGAGCCAGGGCCAGCGGCGCGCGCATCCCCTGCCCCGGCAAGACGGAAAGATCGGGTTCGGTTCCTCCGCGGCTGGCTGCGATAAGCCGAGGCAGGCCGACCGCAACTCCGCCGCCGGCGAGCGCCACGGTTTGCAGAAACTCCCGGCGCGGCCCTTTGACCAGACTCACGCCCACACCTCCGACGCGCGCAGTTGTTTCAGTAGCAGGTCTTCCAGCTTCATGGCCGAACTCACGCTGAAGAAATTGATGCCGCGCGTGGCGCAGAACTCGCGCAGCTTCTGGATGAAATTCTGCACCGTCTGCTGGTAGGCGCTGAGGCGATACTTGCCGAAGGTCACTTCCTGGATGTTCCCGCTCTCGGCGTCCACGAGTTTCAAATCGCCGTAGGTGCCGGGGGCAATTTCATCGGGCGAAAGAATCTGCACGGCGTTGACTTGGAAGCCACGACCAACCAGCGCGCTCAAGCCTTTCTCGTAACCCGCCGGATCGAGGAAGTCCGTGAGCACGATGGCTACGCCCGCCTGCCGCGCTTCGAGCGCGCCGCGCCGCAGCGACTCGTTGAAGCTCGCACTGCCGCCACACTGGAGCTTGGTGATGTTCTGGAAGAATTGCAGTGAGGTCTTGCGCCCGCGCACGCTGCGCAGCGTGCCGGCGGTGGCGATGTTCTGGCCCTCGTTCGGAAACGGCACCACGGTCACGCGATCAAATCCGCACAAGGCCACGTAGCCCATCGCCGCCGCGATCTGGCGCGCGAAGTCGAACTTGCGCGGTTCGCCGAAGTTCATGGACTCGCTGCAATCGAGAAAGATGCGGACCGGCAGTTCGCGCTCCTCCTCGTAAAGTTTCAGGAACAGTTTTTCGAGGCGGCCAAAGAGATTCCAATCGAGGTAGCGGAGGTCATCGCCCGCGACGTAGTTGCGATAATCGGCGAACTCCACGGACTGCCCGCGCGCCTGGCTGCGGCGCTCGCCCTTCGCGGAACTTTTCGCGCGCCGCGCCGCGAGCATTTGGAATTGCTCCAGGCGGCGCAGAAGTTCAGGCGGCAGCAGCGGCGTCACGGCGGGAGCATGGCATCGTCGCACGGCGCATCGCAAGCGTCCCGCTTGTTCGACGATGTTCTCATTTGACGAAAGCGATGAAGCGCGGGTTTTCAACGCGCAGCAACGCACTTCGGGCGAAGGCGCAAGAACTTGCTTACGCTCCCCTTCATGTCGCATTGCTGCGGGTTGAAAACCCGCGCTCCGTCAATGTTAGGGATTGAGAGTTGCGCGCGGGCGGCGAACACTTCCACATGCCTCAGCGAAACAAGCGCATCTTGATCGTGGAAGACAACGCGATGGATTCCAGCCTGCTCGCGAAGATGCTGCGGCAGGGCCACGGCGATTATGAAATCATCCGCGCCGAGCGGCTGGACGAAGGCGAGGCGCTGCTGCTCAAGGAAAAATTCCACGCCATCATTTCCGATCTCACGCTGCCGGACAGCCAGGGGCTGATGACTTTCAACCGGCTGAAACATCTCGCCGGCTACGCGCCCATCATCGTGATCAGCGGGACGGATGACGAGGAGCTGGCTTTGAACGCGGTGCGCGAGGGCGCGCAGGATTATCTGGTGAAGGGGCGCTTCGATGCGCCGGGCTTGCGGCGCGCGATTCAATACGCCATCGAACGCGAGCAGAGCGAACGCGCGCTGCAAGAGAGCGAACGGCGCTCGAAGCTGCTGCTCGATGTGATCACCGATCACACCTACACGGTGAACTTACGCGACGGCGTTCCGCACGAGGCGATTCACCTGCCGACGTGCGAGACGCTGACCGGCTGGACGGCGGAGGAAGTTTCCGCCACGCCGGACGCGTGGCTCAAGGTGGTGCATCCCGACGACCGAGGCGCGTTTGCCGAGCAAGCGATGCGCGTGGTCTGGGGCGAGCGCCCGCGCACGCTAGAGCATCGGCTGCTGCACAAGAACGGCGAACTGCGCTGGGTGCGCAACACCGTGATGCCGCGCCTGGATGAAGACGGCAAAGTCGTCGCCTACGACGCGCTGGTGCGCGACATCACAGCGCGCAAGACGGCGGAGGAAAAGCTGGCGAAGTCCGAGGCGTTTTATCATTCGCTCTGCGAATCCCTGCCGCAGCATATTTTGCGGAAAGACTTGGAAGAAAGGTTCACGTTCGCGAACCAGAAGTTCTGCCAGCTCCTCGGCAAATCGCTCGATGAGATCGTGGGCAAGTCGGACTTTGATTTTTATTCTCCCGATCTGGCGGCGAAATATCAGGCGGACGATCTTCATGTGCTGAAGGCGGGGCGCGTCTTCGAGACGGTGGAGGTGAACCAGACGCCGGGCGGCGCGCAGCGTTACGTGAACGTCATCAAGTCGCCCATCCACGATCCGCAGGGCAAGGTCATCGGCATCCAGGGAATTTTCTGGGACATCACCGAGCGCATCCGTGCGGAGGAGGATTTGCGGAAGGCGCACTTGGACCTGCGCAAGTCGCACGGCGATTTGAAGGCGGCGCAGTTGCAACTAATCCAGGCGGCGAAGATGGAATCCATCGGCACGCTCGCCGCCGGCGTGGCGCACGAGGTGAAGAACCCGCTGGCCGTTTTGAAAATGGGCGTCGAGTACCTGACCAAAAGCGCACCCGCCGCCGACGAGAACGTGACGCTGGTGCTCACGGAAATGCGCGAGGCCATCGAGCGCGCGGACAAGGTGACGCGCGGGCTGCTGGATTTTTCCGCGTCGCACCAGCTCGACGTGCAGGCGGAGGATTTGAACCGGGTGCTGGAAGGCACGCTGGTGCTGCTGCGCCACGAGCTGAACAAACAGAAAATCAAACTCGTGACGCAGTTCACGCCGAACCTGCCGCGCGTGGCCATCGAGAAAAACCAGATTCAACAGGTCTTCGTGAACCTGCTGATGAACGCCGTCCACGCGATGGAGGGCGGCGGCACGCTCACGCTGCGCACAAGCCAGACGCAGTTCATGCGCAGCCAGCACGGCGAAGGCTCGCGTTCGAGCAACCAGATTTTCCACGGCGACACGGTGGTGCTGACGGAGATCGAGGACAGCGGGCGCGGCATCTCGGCGGAGAACTTGCCCAAGCTGTTCGACCCGTTCTTCACGACCAAGCCGACGGGGCTGGGGACGGGACTGGGTCTTTCCGTGAGCAAGAAAATTATCGAGTTGCACGGCGGTTCAATGGAGATTGGCAACCGAGCCGAGGGCGGCGTGCGCGTGGCGGTGATGCTGCGCGCGGAAAAATAATTTATGAAAAAGAAAGTCCTGCTGGTGGATGACGAGAAAAGTTTCACCACCCTGCTGAAGCTGAATCTGGAACAGACCGGGAACTACGAGGTGCGCGTGGTGAACTGGAGCGAGGACGCGCTGCCGGCGGCGCGCGAGTTCCAGCCGCAGATCATGCTGCTTGATCTCATCATGCCGGCGATGCCCGGAGGGAATGTCGCGGCGCTCTTTGAGGCTGAGCCGGCCTTGAAAGATTTGCCCATCGTTTTCCTCACCGCCGCCGTGCGCCGCAGCCGGTTGGAGGAGATGGATGGAATCATTTCCGGCCGGCCCTGCCTCGCGAAGCCGGCGAGCCTCGAAGAAATTATCGGGATGATCGAGAAGCACACGACGGCCTAGCCTGGGAGCGCCGGCTTCCTGCCGGCGCGTTTCTTTCTCCCCACTGACCGAATGTCACACCAGATTTTTGTCCACACCCACCGCGTCACCTACGCGGAATGCACCGTCGGCAATCACGTCTATTACGCCCGCTATCTCGACCTGCTCGAAGCGGCGCGCGGGGAATTCTTTCGTTCGCTGGGCACCACGTTCCAGCAGTGGCATGATGGGGGCACAGTGTTTCCCGTCATCGAGGCGCGGCTGCGCTACAAGGGCGCGGCGCGTTACGACGACGTGTTGCGGATTGACATCTGGGCGACCCAACTGGAACGCGTGCGGCTGGAGTTCGCGCACCGCATCCTGAACGAGTCGGGCAAGCTGCTCATTGAGGCTCACACGCTGCACGCCTGCGCCGCGCCAGATGACAAGCTGAAGCGTGTGCCAGAAGAACTGGCGATGAAATTGAAGCCTTATCTGATTCCGCCCGCGCCGTCCGTGGTTGGTTAGAGCGATGGCCAAAAGTCATTTCCGGACATCTCCCGTGTGGTTGCGGGTGCGTTCTCACTCACTCCGGCCCTCTCCCGCTGGGAGAGGGAGCAAGTCACGCCGCATCGGGTGAAGACGGACGCGCTCGGAGTGGCGATGGCTGAGCCTGACTCGATTTCGTGGACGGGTGAGGGAAAGCGCGCCCAACCAAGCAGGGGCCGTATCCGGAAATTACTTTTGGCAACCAGTCTAGCTGGCGTGCAATGCCGCCTTCGCCGCCGCCACGAGCGCGGCCACACGGACGGGCAACGGAAAATCCGAGGGCGCTTCCAGCGTGTAGCTCAGGCGCGTTTTGTTCGCGTAGAGGTAAAACGCCTCGGCCCATTCCAGCCGCAGCAACGGATCCAGATTCGGACGGATGATGCCGTCCTTCGCCTCGCGCTCGTCAATCAGCGTGCTGGGATCAATCGGGCAGAACGGACGCACCGCCTCAATCATCTTCGGCGCGAGCGACGGTACGCCGTCGGCATTCACTTCGTACACGTAAAAACCGTGCGCCTCCCAGTCCTCGTGCAAGCAGAGCGTGAGATCGAAACGTGGCTGCTGTTCGAGCCAAGCGATGTGCGCGCGGATTTCCGGCGAGCGGAGGCTTCGGTAATCACGGTTCAAGTCTAGGTGGTCCGCCGACTCACGCGTGTTGCGCGGAAAACCCGTGGGATTCAGACACGGGCAGAGCCAGAGATCGGCGTCAGCGGGCCAGGCGTTTTCTTTCAACAGCTCGCGCACGGCGAGCGGCCCGGCGGGTTCGTCGCCGTGAATGCCGGTGGAAACATAGACGCGGCGCTTCGGATGCGGAACCGTCCGACGGAACGCCGGCAGACTCAATCCGGGCGTGACGGAAATGGATTCGATATGCCAGCCGTGCGCCTCCGCCCACTGCCGCTGCTCCTCCATGACGGCCTCGATGTGAATGACTTCCCCGAAGTAGCCGCCCGCATTCCGGCCCAACCGCTGCACGGCGGCGGCGATGCTCGCGGTATCAACAGTCTCGGGCGGTTGGATGACTTGCTCCATGCGCGCGAAAACTTAATGACCGCCGCCTGACGCGCAAGCCTGCTGCAAAATTACTTCGCCATCACGACTTCCGGCAGGCGGTTGGCCACGTTCTTTTGCTCGAACTCCTTGCACCAGCCCTTGATTTCCGTGTCGTTGAAAATTTTGCCGATGACGCGGCGCAACAATCCTTTGAGGCTGGCGTTCTCCAAATCACGCAGCGAGCGGATGCCCTCTTCCTTGTAAGTCTCCAGCAACGTCCGCGCGCGCTCGTCGGCTTTCAGTTCTGAGTAGAGCGCCTCGATTTGTTCGAACGTCACGCCTTCGGGGAGCTTGCGACGCCAGACGGAGGCGAGCGTTTCCTTCTGCGCGTCCTTGGCTTTTTCGTGCGCCACGGCAAGGAGAAGGCTCGGGCGCAGTCCGGCCAGATCGTTCGTCTCGCCGCTCGCGCCGAGGTCGCTCAGGTCATCGCGAATCTGATACGCGATGCCCAGCGCCTCGCTGTAAGTCTTCAGCACGTCTTCCACTTCCTCGTGCAAATCATTGCCGGCGTAAATCGCGCCGAGCCGCAGCGCGACCTCGAAGGCCGGCGCGGTTTTCTTGCGGAAGATGTCCAGCACTTGCAGCGACGTGAGCGGCTGCGGCGAACGCGCCCAGCACAGTTCCGCGCCCTGTCCGCGGCACAACTCGCGCTGCCCGCGTGACGCCGCGAGCAGCATCTCCGCCTTCTGCTCCGCGCTGATCTTGCATTCGCCGATGAGCCGGTAGCCTTCGCCAATCAGCAAATCGCCGACGTTCAGGGCCACGGCCACGCCGTATTCCTCGTGCAACGTCTTCTCGCCGTAGCGTTGCGCGTCGTTGTCCTCGATGTCGTCGTGGATGAGCGACGCCTTGTGGAAGCATTCCACGGCGACCGCGATCTTCTTCAAATCATCCGGCGGTGCGCCCGCAGATTTTTCCTTCAGCGCCTGATACGCCGCCACGACTAGAAACGGCCGCCAGCGTTTGCCCGCGCGCATCAGCCATTCGCGCGCGATCTTCTCCGACTCGCCTTCTGCCGCGCCGCCCATGACCAAATCCAGCGAGGCCGGCGTGAACCAGAAATCCACATCCTCGCGCAGCGCGCCGAGGTCGAGCCGCCGCGTCGTGTCGTCGCTGCTCAGGTGGATGTAATCCCACACCCAGTCGAGATCGACCGTCGTGTCGATGCAATCGTCCTGGAGCAACGGTACCGCCACGCCGGGAATCGCCGCCGCTTCCATGTAAG
>JANOAY010000833.1:0-4461 GCA_031411375.1 Pedosphaera sp.
CCTCCAAGATCGCGCCCGCCTCCGCTTGATTCGTTTTTGTCACGCGGCCCTTCTGTCGAGGGCGGCGGATTTTCCCGCAAGTTTTTTTTCGGAACGGCGCTCCCAGGCGTTCTCGGACCTCGTAGCTTTCATGGCTCCCAACTGGCGGCTGGCAATTCGAGGACGCCTTGCTAACCTCGCGATTGCGTCCCCGACATTCCGGTGCCGCGCCCGTCATTTTATGCGACAACGATTGCTTCGGTCTCTGGCCACCCTACTGGTTCTGGCTTCCTCGCTCACGGTGGTTTGGTCCCAGCCCATCGCAGTGCGGTTCAATGAAATTCTCGCGGACAACACGCAGATCAACAATGCGTTCGGAGACAAGACCGCGATGATCGAGTTGTACAATGCCGGCACGCTGCCGGCGGATCTGGCCAATCTCAGCATCAGCGATTTGCACGACTACTCTTATCCTGGCCCCTATGTTTTTCCGCCGGGCATCGTGCTGGCTCCGGGCGCGTATCTGGTGCTGGCCTGCGACTTGTCGTACACGAACACGCCCGGACTGGCGGCTCCGCTCCGTCTGAGGTCCAAAGGCGGCGCGCTCACGCTGTTCGATGATGAGCTGAACGTCATGGATCAGGTGCGGTACGGTTTGCAGGTGGAGGATCGATCGCTTGTCCGCACCGGTCCCGAGACTTGGAGCTTGGGGCTGCCGAGTCTTGGGGCGACCAACACCACGCTGCCGCTGGGCAGCCCGCAGGCTTTGTGCATCAACGAGTGGATGGCGAACCCGCTGCCCGGCGTGGAGTCTGCTTTTGAAAACGCCTACTTCGAACTCTACAACCGGACCAATCAGCACCTCGCGCTGGGCGGACTGGTTTTGATCCACGGATTCTCCCACCACTTCGTTGCGCCGCTCTCCTTCATCGGCACGGGCGCGCAGGCGTATGTGCATTTCATCCCGAAGGGGTGGCCCACTTTCGTAACCACCAACCCGGCCAACGTCGTCAGCTTCACGCTGGAGCCGGAGGGCGGCACCCTCTCGCTCCTTGACGACACGTTTCAGGATATTCATCGCGTGAATTACGGTCCCCAAGCCGAGAATGTCTCCGAAGGTCTGCTGCCGGACGGCAACACCAACCGCCTCGTGCGCTTCCCGCGCATCAACGACTACCAGACGCAGTCGCCCGGCAAGCCCAACTTCCTCCTCCTGACCAATCTCTACATCAACGAGCTGCTCTCGAACCCGGTGCCGACGCAGGAGGACGCGGTGGAACTGCGCAATCCGACGGGGACCAACCTCAGCATTGGCGGGTGGTGGTTGAGCAACAAGCGGGGCCGGCCGAGGAAGTATCTCATCCCGCCGGGGACGTTCGTGCCGGCCCAAGGCTTCCGAACTTTTTACGAAGGGACGGGGACGGCGGTAGGTTTTAACACCTTCACCACCACGGTTCCGTTCCAATTCGACGGACTCGCGGGCGGCGAGGTCGTGCTCTCGCAAACGGACAGCAACGGAAATCTCACCGGCTATCAGGCCTACGAAACTTTTGAGTCCGTCGCGCCCGGCCTTTCCTTCGGCCACTTCAAGACCAGCGTGCTGGATGATTACAAGTTCGTCGCCCTGACGCAGACGACCTTCGGTGCGGACAACGCGGGCACGGTCACCGGGTTCCGCACCGGCGCGGGCCTGAGCAATGCGCCGCCCAAGTTCGGCCCGGTGGTGATCAGCGAAATCATGTATGCCTCGAGCAACAGCATCTACTTCACTTTTACGAACGGCTCCACCATCCCCGTGTTCGGCATGAACCCTGACGACAACTTCATTGAGTTGCGGAACACCAGCAACCAATCCGTGCCGCTCTACGACCCGGCTTTTCCGGCCAACCGCTGGCGGCTTCAGAATGCCGTGCAGTATGTCTTTCCGCTGACCAATCTCGCGCCCAACGCCGTCTGTCTCATCGTGGGTTTCACGCCCACCAACGGGCCGACGCTCACGAGATTCCGCAATCGCCACCCGATTCCTACCAATGTCCCGATCTTTGGACCGTGGACCGGCGCGCTTCAGGACAACGTGGGCGCGGTGGAACTCTATCAGCCCGGAGCGGGAGCGAACCCGGTCCCGTATTATCGCGTGGACAAAGTGAAGTATGGCGCGGCCTATTCCGACCGCCTGCCGCGTTGGCCTCTGACCTTGAACGGCGCGTCCTTGCAGCGGAGAGACCTGCTGCGGTTTGGCAACGATCCGTTGAACTGGGCGGCGGTCTTACCTGCCACGCCCGGCACGAACGCGCCGGCCTCGATTCAGGACACGGACTTCGACGGCATTCCCGACGTGTGGGAGATTCGCTACGGCCTCAATCCGACCAATGCGGCGGACGCCACGCTCGATCCCGACCAAGACCTGTTCAGCAACCTCGGAGAATTTCTGGCCGGCACCAATCCCACGAACGCCCTCAGCGTGCTGCGCGTAGCTGGAGCAATCCCGGCATTTTATCCGCCGGACTATTACGGGTGGCCCAGTGTGGAATTCTTCGCCTACTCCAACACCACCTACCGGGTGGAATACCGGAACCAGATCGGCGCTCCTTGGCTGAAACTCAGTGATGTTGCCCCCTTTTCCACCAATCGCGCGGTGCGCGTGTATGACTACGAGGACAACGATTTCAACGGAGAGCAGCGCTACTACCGCGTCCTGGCCCCAGCCACGAATTGACCGCCAACGCCAGCGGCCTCTGTTTCAAAGTTCAAAGTTCGACTGTTCAAGGTTCAAAGTTCCGCCTCACCGCCTCGGGTGCGTCTCGCCCTATCCATGAAAGTCCGGCTGGCTGTCGCGGGTCATTTGGCAGACGTTGCAGGAATGATTAAGTGGCATCACAAGACGTTCCGGCGGTTCGCGCTGGTCACAGCCTGCTGGCTTGCGATGGGCGCGCTGCTTGTCGCAGCCGAGGCGGAGCGCAAGACCGTCGTGGTGCTGGGCGACAGCATCGCGGCGGGCTATGGCGTGGAGGCGGGGGAATCGTTTCCCGACTTGTTGCAGAAGCGCGTCGTGGAGAAAAAACTGCCGTGGGAAATCGTGAACGCGGGCGTGAGCGGCGACACTACGGCGGGCGGCGTGCGCCGGATACCGTGGCTGCTCAAGCGGCGCGTGGACGTGCTGGTGATTGAACTCGGTGGCAACGATGGCTTGCGCGGCCTCGCGCCGGAGCAGACGCGTGAAAACCTGGAGAAAATTATCGGCCTCGCGCGCGAGAAATATCCGGACGTGAAGATCATTCTCGCCGGAATGCAGATGCCGTCGAACATGGGTGCGGAGTACACGAAGCAGTTCAGCGCGCTCTTCGCCGACGTGGCGAAGACGAAGCAGACAGAGTTAATTCCCTTTGTGCTCGAAGGCGTGGGCGGCAAGGCGGAGTTGAACCAACCGGATCGCATTCACCCTAATCCCGAGGGCCACAAGATCGTGGCGCAAAATGTCTGGGCCGTGCTGGAGCCGGTGCTGTTGGCGAAGAAGAGTCCGTGACCCGAGCGGTCACTTCCCTCCACGCGCCTTCGCATAGCCGGGTTTGATCACGTCGTAGATCAAACGCAGCCGATCATCAAAGGGGAGGAACGCGCTCTTGATGGCGTTGAGTGTCACCTTCTCCAGATTCGCCAGCGTGAAGCCAAACTCCTCGACCGCGATGGCAAACTCTTTCGTCATTGTGGTGTCGCTCATCAAACGGTCGTCGGTGTTCAGCGTGACCCGGAAGCCGCGGTCGAAATACATCTTGAACGGATGTTCGGCGAGAGAGCGCACGGAGCCGGTGTGGACGTTGCTCGACACGCACATCTCCAGCGGGATGCGCCGGTCGAGGACGTATTGCGCCAGCGTGCCGAGCTTCACGATTTTGCCGTTGAGGATGGTCATGTCGTCGGTGAGCCGCGTGGCGTGACCGAGACGGTGCGCGCCGCAGAATTGCAGCGCCTGCCAGATGCTCGCCACGCCGAAGGCCTCGCCCGCGTGGAGTGTGGAGTAAAAATTCGCGCGCTGAATGGCGGCGAACGCCTCCGCGTGTTTCTTCGGCGGATGCCCGGCCTCTTCGCCCGCGAGATCGAAGCCGACCACGCCGTTGCCCCGGAAGTTGATGGCGAGTTCCGCCGCTTCCAGCGAGTCCGTGCGGTCGCGCATGGCGCAGATGATGAGTCCCCACTTCACGCCATACTTCTCCTGCCCGCGCCGCAAGCCGTCGAGCACCGCGCCCACGATGGCTTCGTCCGTCAGCCCGCGCTCGCGATGAAAGCACGGCGCGAAGCGCACCTCGGCATAGACCACGCCGTCGTTGAACATGTCCTCGATGAACTCGAACGCCACCCGCTCCAAGGCGGCGCGCGTCTGCATCACACCGATGGTGTGCTGGAAGCCTTCGAGGTAGAGGGGAAGCGAGCCGCGATTCGCGCCCCGAAAAAACCATGTCGCCAGTTCTTTCGCGTCCGTCGTTG
>JANOAY010000834.1:0-1827 GCA_031411375.1 Pedosphaera sp.
CGCAACTCCGACGACGACTGGTAGCGTGCCGAAGGCTCCGGCTGCATCGCGCGGTCAATGATCGCGTCGAAGCGCGCGTCGACGCCGGCCTTCACGCTGGGCATCTTCCACAGGCCGCGCGGCACCTCGCCGGTGAGCATCTGGTAGAGCGTGACCCCAAGCGAATAGAGATCCGCGCGCGCATCAAGCGGCGTTTTC
Source organism: Pedosphaera sp. (assembly GCA_031411375.1). GTDB lineage: Bacteria > Verrucomicrobiota > Verrucomicrobiia > Limisphaerales > SIBH01 > JANNGC01. Next base: position 199 of record JANOAY010000834.1, read on the forward strand.
GGCGTCCACGCTTCCGGCGCGAGAAAGTCGGGCGTGCCGATGGCGACGTTGGTTTTGGTCAGGCCCAGCAGCGTATCGTCGTCGAGCTTGGCGAGTCCGAAGTCCGCGATCTTCACCGTGCCGTCGCGCGTGAGCAGCAGGTTGGCGGGCTTGATGTCGCGGTGAACCACGCCGCGTTCATGCGCGTAGTGCAGCGCGTCGCAGACTTGCGTGAGAAATTTCAGGGCGCGTTCCGGCGCAAGTTTTCCTTCGCTCTGAATCATCCTTGCCACGTCCGTGCCGTCCACGAATTCCATGACGATGTAGAGCAGCCCGCCCGCTTCGCCGGACTCGATCACGCCCACGATGCCGGGATGCGTGAGCTTCGCCATGGTGAGCGCCTCCTGTCGGAAGCGCGCGGCGAAGTTCGCGTCAGAATCCTCGAGCAAGTTGGCCGGAAGAACTTTGATCGCAACGGAGCGGTTCAAAGAAAGTTGTGTGGCCTGGAACACTGCGCCCATGCCGCCGCGCCCGATGAGCGCGAGGAACTCGTAGGCCGGCAGCAGCGCCTGCAACTCTGCGAGCGGCGGCGGCGACCAAGGGCGTGGAGTGCTGGAGGGCTTGGGTGTCATGCGGTGTTCGCGATGACGAATAACGAATGACGAAGGGCGAGGGCCAGCGTCCTGCCACTGCCCGCCTCAGCGCGGCTAACCGGCCATTCGTCATTCGTCATTCGTCATTTCTCCGTCAGCACCGACTTGAGCCACGCCATCTCCGCGCTCACATCCTCCGGCGCGAGAACGGTGCGGGCCACTTCCTCGCGCAGCAGTTCACGGAACCTCGCGCGCATCCGAAAGACCAGCAGCCGCACCGCCGTCTCGCTGGCGTCAAGCTGCTGCGCGACCTCGCGGTAGGAGGGCGGCGCGTCATCCCAGAGCAGAAACGGCAGCAACGTCTCGAAGACGCCCGCGCGCCCGGTTTCGACAAACGTCTCGCGCAATTTGTCGCGCACGCCATGGATCAGGAGCTGCGCCCACGCGCGGGTGAACAGCCATTCGGGGTCGCGCTGATCCTGCGGCTCGTTCGCGTAGCGTTCTTCCGCGTGCAGTTCCTCGAAGGCGACGATCTGTTTTCCACCCCCGCGTTTCAGCGCGCTTTGGCGGCGTTGTCTATCCGCAAGATGGCGGTCCAGCGAGCAGAGGAGGAACGTCCGCAGCCGCCCCTTGTCGGACTGCGCCGCGTCGAAGGTTTCATCTTGAAGCAGCTTCACGAAGAAACCTTGGGTGAGATCCTCCGCATCGTGTTGCGGAAATCCGCGCCGCCGGAGAAATGCATACAGGGGATACCAGTAGAGACCGCACAACTCCTCCAGCGCCGTCTGCCGCACCACGCCGCCTTCGCGCACGCGCATGACGAGCGTCCAGTGCGTGGTGGGAAACTCCGGGGCGGGCCCGGACGGAACGGCGGAGTATTCGTGTTCGGCACCAGGAAGTGTCATCGCCAATGGCGCGGAGCCTGAATAAATCCGCGCCGGGAAGAAAGGCTATTTGCGGCGGCGTTTCGCCGAGGGCATCTCGACACGGTTCTTGGGCCGGGCCTGGGAGCGCCGGCATCCTTGCCGGCGCAAAAATGTGCCAAAAACTCGCCGGC
>JANOAY010000835.1:0-5827 GCA_031411375.1 Pedosphaera sp.
TGCGAAGCACCAGCCGCAGCGGCTGAAATCATGAGCACACGTCACTTAAAATCCCGATGCTGCGGCTGGTGCTCCGCACAGAGCCGCGCTCCGTGGCTGGTGTCGCGCGTTCAATTCCTCTACACTCCGCGCCCATGAGCTTACCCACGCGGCTTTCGTATGCGTTCATCGCGCTGCTGATCATCGCAGCGGGCTGGCTCAAGCTGGCGACGCCGCTGGTCACGGTGCTGTTCTGCTTCTTCGCGCTGCACGTCCTGTCCTTCGGCGGGCGCAAGTGGCTGGGCATTTCGCTCTTCCTGATTCTGCTCGGCGGTGCGGGCGTAGGCTTTTATTTTTTCGTGAAGCAAGCTTCCGTGGCCATGCCGCGCATCGCGGAGACGACCATTCCCGTGGTGCTGGAGTGGGCGGAGAAGCAGCAGTTTCAACTGCCTTTCACCGACTACGCCAGCCTGCGCACGCTGGCGATTGATGCGATCAAGAACGAGTTTGAAAACATCGGCAAGTACGCGGGCGTGGCGCTGATTCAACTCGCCGCCATCCTCATCGGCATCGTGGTCTCCGTCAGCCTGTTCATCAATTCGCAGTTCGATCTGGAAGTGGACAAGCCGACGCAGAACAACAATCTCTACACGCTCACCGCGCGGGAAATCACGCTGCGCTTCGGGACGTTCTACCAAAGTTTCGCCACGGTCATGGGCGCGCAGATTGTCATCTCCGCCATCAACACGGCGCTCACGGCGGTGTTCCTGTTCTGGAATGACATTCCCTATGCCAAGGTGCTCGTGGGTCTGACCTTCCTCTGCGGCCTGCTTCCGATCATTGGCAACCTCATCAGCAACACGCTCATCGTCGGCGTGGCCTTCACCATCTCGCCGAAGATGGCGCTCTTCGCCCTCACCTTCCTCGTGGTGCTGCACAAGACGGAATACTTCCTGAACAGCAAAATCATTGGCGACCGCATCCAGAACCCGATGTGGCTCACGCTCATCGGCCTGGTGCTGGGCGAGAAGCTGATGGGCATTCCGGGCATGATTCTCGCGCCGGTGATTCTGCACTACATCAAGGTCGAGGCGAAACGCAGCCGCGTGGCGCAGCATGAGAGCGGCCGGGAACGCATCGTGGCGGCGGACTCGCCGTAATTTCTCCATCCTATGACTGCGACTGAAGCCAAAGTCCTGCTCGAAAAATTCCAACACGGGAAAATTTCCGTCGAGGAAACCATGCGCGCCTTTCAGGCCGCACCGGTCGCTGACCTCGGTTTCGCGCAAGTGGATTTGCACCGCTCGCTGCGGAAGGATTTCCCCGAAGTGATCTACGGCGCGGGCAAAACTCCAGCTCAAGTGCTCGCCATCGCCACGAAACTCGTCGAGCGCGAAGAACACGTCCTCGTCACGCGGCTCACCACTGAACATGCGCGCGTGCTGCGGAAGAAATTTCGCCGCGCCGTCTATCACGAGACGGCGCGGTGCGTGACCATTGAGGGCAAAGCGCGAGCAAAACGCTCCGGCGTGATTTCCGTGCTCTGCGCGGGCACGAGTGATTTGCCAGTCGCCGAGGAAGCGGCGGTGACGGCGGAGATCATGGGCAACACCGTCGAGCGCATATACGACGTGGGCGTGGCGGGACTGCACCGGTTGTTGCGCCGTCTCGATGACATTCAGCGCGCCAACGTCATCGTCGCCGTCGCGGGCATGGAAGGCGCGCTGCCCAGCGTGGTCGCGGGGTTGGTCTCGAAGCCCGTGATCGCGGTGCCGACGAGCATTGGCTACGGCGCGAACTTCGGCGGAGTGGCCGCGCTGCTGGCCATGCTGAACAGTTGCGGCAGCGGGGTGACGGTTGTGAACATTGATAACGGATTTGGCGCGGGCTACGCGGCGAGCCAGATCAACGCACTGGCGGCAGGAAAATGATTTGCCGCGAAAGAACACAGAGAACACAAAGAGGAAGGCCCGCGCGGAACCTGAATAAATTCTTTGCGCTCTTTGCGTTCTCTCGCGGCTAGGAAAAAATGAAAACCCTTTACCTCGACACCTTCAGCGGCCTGAGCGGCGACATGTTTATCGGCGCGATGATTGACCTCGGCGTGGACGCGCAGGAGTTCGCGCATGAACTGGAGAAGCTCGGGCTGGATGAATTTCATCTCCACGTCTCGCGGCAGGAGCGCGGAGCGATTGCGGGAACGAAATTCGATGTGCATCTGGCGGGCGCGCATGAGCACGAGCATTCGCACGGAGAGGAGGCGCACGCGCATGAACATTCCCACGCGCACGGCCCGGAGCATCACGACCATCTCGACGGCGAAACGCACGGACCGCACGGCGGGCCGCTGGTGACGACGAAATCATGGCGCGTGGAACTGAGCGTGTTCGAGACGAAGGTTCCGCCGCGTTTCCGGCTCTACTTTTTTGACGGTCACGGCCACGAGGCGAAACCTCCGGCGGACAAGGATGTGACGCTGGAAACCACGCGCGGAAAGAAACGTCAGGTCTTCAAATTCAAAAAGCACGGCTTGTATCTCGAAGCCACGGCGGAATTGCCGGAGCCGCATGAGTTCGAGGCGGTGCTGAAAATCAAACGCGGCGGCAAGGTGGAGAAGTGCGAGATCGAGTTCGTGGAAGACCATGATCACCATCATTGCGATCATGATCACGAGCACGGGCATGGACATCATCACGCCGGGTCGGAGACCGGCGCTCCGCATGAGCACGGGCGCAACTTTGCCGATATCCGCGCGCTAATTCAGACGAGCGCGCTGTCGAAGTGGGTGAAGGAGAAATCCATCGCGGTGTTTCATCGTGTGGCCGTGGCGGAAGGGAAGATTCACGGGCATCCGCCAGAGCAGGTTCACTTTCACGAAGTCGGCGCGGTGGATTCCATCGTGGACATCGTGGGCGCGTGCGTCGCGCTGGAAATGCTCGGCAAGCCGCGCGTGCTGGCGGCCAGCCCCATCGAAGGCACGGGGACGATTCGTTGCGCGCATGGCAATTTCCCCATTCCCGCCCCGGCCACGCTGGAGATTCTCAGCGCGCGCGGCGTGACGATTCAGCAGTGCGAGGAACCGGGCGAACTCATCACGCCTACGGGCGCGGCGATACTCGCGGAGTTCGTGGAGAGCTTCGGGCCGATGCAGCATCTCGCTGTGGAGAAAATTGGCTACGGACTCGGCACGCGTCAGAACAAGACGCGCCCGAACGTGGTGCGCGCGATTCTTGGGGCGGAGTCCAAGGCCCAAGGTCCAAAGTCCAAGGTCGGCGGCTCGCTCGACTGGGAGACGGACACCATCACGGTGCTGGAAACGAACCTCGATGACATCAACGCCGAGTGGCTGGGCGCATTCGTGGACAAAGCTTTTACAGCCGGTGCGCTGGATGTCTTTCACACGCCGGTGCAGATGAAGAAGAACCGCCCCGGCGTGCTCCTCACCGTGCTGTGCTCCAGCGACGACGCGGATCGTTTCTCCGAAATGATTTTGCGCGAAACGACCGCGTTCGGCGTGCGTCGCAGCTTGGCCGAACGGCGCAAACTGCGGCGGGAGATCGTGAAAGTGAAAACAAAGTTCGGCGAAGTGGCGGTGAAGATTGGGCGGCTGAACAACAAACTGGTGCAGGCTGCGCCGGAGTTTGAATCCTGTCGCGCCTTGGCGGAGCAGGGCAGGGTGCCGGTGCGCGAAGTGTATGCCGCCGCCCTGAACGCTTTGAAATTATGAGCCTCATTGATCCCGGACTGCTCGCCATCCTCTGCTGTCCAGAGACGCACCAATCCTTGAGCGAGGCGGACACGGCATTGGTGAACGAGTTGAACCGGCGCATCGCCAGCGGCACGCTGAAGAACCGCGCGGGCCAGACGCTCGCGGAGAAACTCGACGGTGGTTTGCTGCGCCAAGATCGCCAGATGCTCTACCCGATTCGCCATCGCCTGCCGGTGCTGCTGATTGATGAGGCCATTCCGCTCCCGTGATTTTCCGCTCGGGCGGTGCTGTCCGTTTGCGCGGTTTTGAAACTTGCATCGCCACTTTCCCTGACCACACTGCGCGCCATGCAAAAACTTCTCCCCGCCGTGATGTCGTTGCTCGGTCTGGCGTCCTGGCTCTCCGCCGCCGAACCGGTGAAACCGCTGCGCGCCCTCATGGTCGCGGGCGGCTGCTGCCATGATTACGCGAAGCAGAAAAAGATTATCAGCGAAGGCGTCGCGGCGCGGGCGAACGTGGAGTTTACCATTGTCCACGAGGGCAGCGACCGCACCAACCGTGTCTCCATTTATGAGAAGCCGGACTGGTGGCGCGGCTACGACGTGGTGCTGCACAACGAGTGCTTCGGCTACATGGACGACACGAATTTGATCCGGAACATCACCGCCGCGCACGACGCGGGCGTGGCGGGCGTCTTCCTCCATTGCTCTGCGCACAGCTATCGCATGGGCCAGACGGATGCGTGGCGCGCCACGCTCGGTCTCCGCTCGATGAGCCACGACAAGGGCCGCGACCTGACCGTGAAGAACGCGAACGCCAGACATCCGGTGATGACGGGCTTTCCGGCGGAGTGGTTGAATCCGAAGGACGAACTGTATCGCAACGAGAAGGTCTGGCCCACGGTCACGCCGTTGGGCACCGCCTACAGCGAGGAGTCAAAGAAGGAGCATGTCGTGATCTGGGTGAACGAGTATGCGAAGACCCGTGTCTTCGCGACCACGCTCGGCCACGGCAACGAGACGATGCAAAGCCCGGTCTATCTCGACTTGGTGACGCGCGGGCTGCTCTGGTCCTGCGACAAGCTGGATGCGTCCGGAAAGCCTCGTCCGGGGTATGGCGCGAAGAAATAATCTTCATCATCCCGAGTTAATTGGAAATTGACCGCCGCCGTCCGGCCCTCCACAGTCCGTTAACTTAAGGAAAGTGATAACCATGAAAACTTCTACGACTCTCTTGGCATTGACCGCCGTGCTCGCTCTCCCCGTCTTCGCGGATGAAGCGCGCGTGGCGAGCTACACCACTCAGTTGCGCGCCGTGCGGGTGACGGAAATCGCCCGCGAGACTGCGAAGCTCGTCGCAGACCAGGCGGACGCGAGCGATGCCGTCACCGCTGCCGTGACGGTCAATGGCCCGTCGGCTCCGCTGGTCGTCGGTGCCGTGGCCAAAGCATCCTCCGCATCTGCCGCATCTGCCGCCGCCGCTGCGGTGAAGTTGCAGCCCAAGCTCGTCGGCCCTATCGCCAAGGCCGCCGTGAGCGCCGCGCCCGCCGAAATTGAAGCGATTGTCAGCGCCATGTGCAAAGCGCAGCCCGCCTCTTTCTACGCCATCGGCGTCAACGCCGCGCAAGCCGCGCCGAAGTCGGGCGACAAAGTCTTGCCTGCCGTTACAGCCGCGCTGCCCGCGCTCAAGCCGCTCGTCGCGCGTTCGCAGGCGGAGTTCGCTGCCGCCAAACGTTCGGCCTCTCTCGCCCTGGTGCTCAAGCACACCGAAGACATGGTGGCCGCACTGGTGCGTGACTCCAAGCAGTCCCCAGAAGCAATTCTCGCGCAGGGCGACGTGGCGGTGGAAACCCAATACGCTTCGCTTGCGAAGGCCGCTCCCGTTCAATTGCCGCCCTTCGTTCCGGGTGGCCCAGCGCCCACCGAGGTCCCGGCTGGCACGGAAGTCTCGCCCAGCGGACGCGTTTATTCCGCGCCGTAAATTCAGTTCCCGCTCTCAACTAAAACGCCGCGCATTTCGCGCGGCGTTTTTTTGTTGGTCAGTTGGTCAAAGAGCGGGCGCATCTTGTCACCCGCACCGTGCAAATAATCCGCCTGCGGCGATATGGACTGCGGTGGCCAGCGGAGCGCGACACCGCTT
>JANOAY010000836.1:0-1817 GCA_031411375.1 Pedosphaera sp.
CGCTCGAAGCCGACTTCGCGAGCCCGGCCACGCTGGAGCACGCTGCGGATTGCCTTCCGTAATGCTTCTCACCGCCGCGTGAACACGATCACATGCTGCCACGGCAGCACGCTGATCGTCTCCTTCCACACCAGCGGATGCGACGTCATCTCCTTCTTCACCTGCGCCTCGGACATTTTGTGGACGCGTTTGATCGGCACTTTCTCGTCCTCGGCGCGAAACTCCACGAAGACCATGCGCCCGCCCGGCTTCAGCGCGCGGCACATCGCCGCCGTCATCTCGAACGGATGATCAAACTCGTGATACACGTCCACCATGATGATGGTGTCGAGCGCGTTGGTCGGCAGCTTCGGATCGGTGATGGTGCCAAGGACGGGGACGACATTGGTGATGCCGATGCCGGCCAGCTTGTTCGTCAACACGTCGAGCATCTCCTGTTGAATCTCCACGGCGAACACACGGCCACCGGGCGTGATTTTCTTCGCCATGCGGCGCGTGAGGTAGCCGGTGCCCGCGCCGATGTCTGCGACGTCTTCGCCCGGCTTGAATTTCAAACTCTCGATGAGCAGTTGCGTGTTTTCCTCCTGCTCGCGCTCGGGCCGCACCCGACAGACCGCCGCCTGATGCCCCATGACATGCGCGATCTCGCGGCCCATGTAGAAGAGTCCGATGCCATTCGGATCGTGCGCCGCGCGCCGCTCGTAGAGATTCGTGGAAGCAGACGGCTCGGCGGCGAAGAAAGTCAGCGGCCAAATCATCAGCGCGCAGATGACGGAACGAGAGTGCATGGCCGGAGGCTACGGGGCAGGGCAGGGCGGGGCAACTGATGAGGTTCCCGCACATTCAGAAATGCCACAGATAAGAATCAGAAATCTGCGGCTTCCCTGAATCTGTGGGAGAAAGATTTGGTGCTACGGCGCACCCGGCGGCTTCGCCTCATCCTTCTTCGCGTCGTCTTTTTTCTCCGCGAGAAAATCCTTCCGCTCTTTCAGCAAGGTTTCCAAGTTCCACTTGGGCACCGTGTAGGTCCACGACTCAAACTTCTTCTCGCTCGCCAGTTTTTCCTGCAACGGCTTTTGTTGCGCGGTGAAGGCGTCATCCAGCTTCTTCTTGTCTTCCGGCTTCTCGTCTTTGCCCAGCGTGCGTTCCTTGGGGAAATTCGCGCTCACGCTCATTTGAAAGGCGTGATTGCCGCCTTCCGCATCGCCGATGGCCTTGCCGATTTTGATGACGTAAGTGAACCCGTCCAAAGTCTCCAGCGTGGCCACAATCGGTTTGTCGAGTCCGGTCGTCTCCGGTTTCGGATCGGCGATCACGTCGTTGAAGGAGGCCGAACCCAGCAGGTTGTTCAACGCGCCGGTCTTGCTGCCGTCGAGAATTTCGGCGGCGTTCGTCGCGGCGAACTTCCATTCCGCCCCATCAGTCTCACGCACGAGCTTCCAGTTGTTCGTCGCGTTTGTGGTCACGACGGAAACGGATTTGATGCGCTCCACCTTGAACCAGTCCTTGTTCAGCCAGTTCTCCGGCGCGGTCTCGATGTTCAACGGATCGCTGACCAGCGCCACGGTCTTGAGGTCGTCGCCGCGCATGACGTAGCGGCTGCTCGGAAAGGAGCCGCCGCCCATCGGCGAATCTTCCTGCGCGGCTTTCGCCGCCTGCTGCGCGCCCAGCGTGAGCGCCGCGATGGACTTGCCTTTGTCGTCCTTCAATTCCACGAGAGCGCCCTCGGCCTTAGTCAGCTTGAGCACGGGCAGTCGTGACGGGCCGACTTCGACCGCGCGCGTGACCTTCAAGTCCCGCAGCTTGTTCACCAGTTC
>JANOAY010000837.1:0-4418 GCA_031411375.1 Pedosphaera sp.
CCAAGCCTGTGCAACGGAGCGCCGAGAATCGCTCGGCACGAACGGCGATGTCTCCGCCCAAGACCGAGCGTTGCTCGGCGCTCCCTGCGATATCGTCGTACTGCTGCACGGACTGGCCAGTGCGCCGCTGTGGTTGAAACGAATCGAGTGGTCGCTGGAGCGTCGCGGCTACCAAGTGCAAAGCGTTTCGTATCCCGCCACCCGTCAACCGGTCGAACGGCTCTCCCGCGAACATCTCGCGCGCGCGGTGGAAAGAATCAAACTTCCGCCGGGCGGACAAATTCACTTCGTCACGCACTCGCTCGGCGGCCTCGTGCTGCGGCATTACCTCGCGGAGAACTCGCTCACCAATCTCGGACGCGTGGTCATGCTCGGCCCGCCGAATCAAGGCAGTGAAATCGCCGACTGGTTGCACGACACGGCTTTCTACCAGTTCGTGCTCGGCCCGAGCGGCCAGCAGCTCGGCACGGGCGCGGAGGGTTTTCCCCGCCGGCTCGGGCCGGTGAATTTTCCGCTGGGCGTCATCGCCGGCGACCGTTCTTTCAATCCGTTTTTCTCGCGCCGCCTGCCCGGCCGCGACGACGGGAAAGTTTCCGTCGCCAGCACGCGTGTCGAAGGCATGAACGATTTTCTGGTGATGCGCGCGTCCCACACCACGATGATCTGGAATCGCCCGGTCATCAAACAGGTGCAGGCGTTTCTGGCCTCTGGAAAATTTGACCACCCGGAACCGGCGGCGAATTGAAAGCGTTGCCCTCATCGCCCGTCACCGCGCGACAGTTCAATCCGCTGCGTCCGCAGAATTTCTTCCTCGAACGCGAGCGCGCGGAGTCCGGCGAGATCATCCGCGTCGCCACCGTGTTTCTGACCAACCGCGAATGCCCGTGGCGCTGCGTCTATTGCGACCTGTGGAAGAACACGACGACGGAGACGGTGCCGCCCGGCGCGATTCCGGTGCAGATTGATTTCGCGCTCGCAGAATTGGCCTGCGCGCAGGAGCTGCGGACAGCCATGTCTGCAGGTAGCGATCAACCAACACCGCCAGCGGACATGGCTGTCCGCGACTCCATCCCGCAGATCAAACTCTACAACGCCGGAAACTTCTTCGATCCGAACGCAATTCCGCCGGAGGATTTTCCCGCCATCGCGGAGCGCGTGCGCGACTTCGAGCGCGTCATCGTCGAATGCCATCCCGCGCTGGTCGGTGATTCAGCGGTGAGGTTTCGTGATTTGCTGACGACGACAACAAAACTTGAAGTCGCGCTCGGATTGGAGATCGCGGACGACGCCATTCTTGCGAAGCTGAACAAGCGGATGACGCTGGCGATGTTCCGGCGTGCGGCGGAATTTCTGCGCGAACATCAAATCGCGATGCGCGCGTTCGTCATGGTGAAACCGCCGTTTGTGCGGAGCGAAGCGGACGCGCTGGACTTCGCACGGCGCTCGGTTGATTTCGCGTTCGACTGCGGCGCCTCGGCGGTGTCGTTGATCCCCGCGCGGCTCGGCCCGGACGAGTTGGATGCGCTCGCGCAGCGCGGCGACTTCGCGCCGCCGAAGCTCGCGACACTGGAGGCCGCGTTGGATTACGGCGTGACGCAACGGCGCGGGCGCGTGTTCGCGGACGTGTGGGATTTGGAAAAATTCTCTGACTGCGCGAACTGTTTTCCCGCGCGTCGCGAGCGGCTCATTCAGATCAATCTCCAGCAGAAACTTCTGCCCAAAGTGAATTGTCAGCCGTCGTGCGTTTGAACCGCCACGCATCTGCGTCAGGATTTTCCCCGCCACATTTGACGCCCTCGCAAACAGGAGTAGGGTGCCTCAAGCCAATGAAATCAGGTCTCAACACAACCTTGAATCCGTGTCAGGACGGGAGGCTGCAAGCGCCGGTCGGCGCCACTTCACAGTAGCGCACGCGCTGCGGCTCTCCGTCGCTCACGGCGACGGACATGAAAGTTGAAGCCACAGTTCTTCGGGGCGGGTCGGAACGGGGCGGGTCCGAAACGGGATTCCTGATGACTGATTCCCAACCTGTCAGCCCTTCTCCCACACCGCGTGTCGTCCTTGCTCTTTCAGCCGGCGGCGCGAAGGGGCTGGCCCACATCGGCGTCATTCAAGTCCTCGAAGAGAACGGCATTCCCATTCACGCCATCGCCGGCTCCAGCATGGGCGCGTATGTCGCGGCGGTGTGGGCGGCGGGGCATGACGGCGCGGCCATGGAACAATTTGCGCGGGAGGTGGAAGGTCGCTGGGGTTTTGTGCGGCTCCTCGATCCGTTCCTCGTCCCGCGCTCAGGATTTTTGCGCGGCGACAAGACGCGCCGCCGCCTGCAACGCGCCATCGGCGACGTGACCTTCGCCGAACTCCCGCGCCCGCTCCGTGTCATCGCCACAAATCTCCGCACGCTCGAACGCGTCGTCTTCCACGAAGGCGAGGTCGCGCGCGCCGTGCAGGCCAGCACGGCCATCCCCGGCGTCTGCGCGCCCGTGCGCGTCGGCAACGAAATGCTGTTTGACGGCGGCGTGGTCGATCCGTTGCCCGTGGATGTGGCGCGTGAACTGGGCGAGATCGTCATCGCGGTGAATGTGATTCCCACGCCCGCCTGGCTGCGCTGCCGCACCGAGTTCGTGCGCGAGCAGGAGGCGGCGCGCTACGCGGAATTCAGCCGCTTCGCCCGGCTGTTCCGCCGCACGCGCGAGCGGATGGAGGCGCACCATGTTTTCTCCATTCTGCACCGCACGACGCTCGGCGCGCAGATGCGCCTGGCCGAGCATTCCGGCCGTCACGCCGATTTGATTCTCCGCCCGCTCTCGTTCGACGGCCAGTGGCATGACTTTCACCGCCCCGGCAAATACATCGCGCTCGGCCGCCGCACCGCCGAGGAACATCTCGACGAAATAAAAGCCCTCATCAGGAGACACGCGCATGAAAACAAACCTGCTTCGGAAGCCCTCGCCAACGCGGCTTGAACGCGCGCTGCGCGAACAACAGGCGCGCCAGTTGCACCGCTATTTGCGCGACGTGGTGCTGCCTTTCTCGCCGCGCTACCGCGAGATGTTTCGCGAACATGGCCTGAACGCGGACTCCATCCGTTCGCTCCACGATTTGAGCAAGATTCCGTTCACGTCCAAAGCGGACTTGCTCAACACGCCCTCGAAGCCGCAACGCGCCAAAGATTTTCTGATTACCCCGGACCAGCGCCTGCTCTCCCGGAGACCGCGCATCGTTCTCCGTGCGCTGATTCACGGACGCTCTCGCGTGCAACAGGAACTGGAGTCCGAGTACCGCCCCCTGCTGCTGACGACCACGACCGGTCGCTCGGCCGACCCGGTTCCGTTCCTGTTCACGCGACATGATCTCGCGAACCTCGCCGTCACCGGCCGCCGTCTCTTCGAGGTTTGTGGTGCGCGGCGTGAGTGGAAGCTGCTCAACATGTTTCCCTACGCGCCGCATCTCGCCTTCTGGCAGACGCACTACGGGGCGGAGGCATTTGGCGTGTTCATGGTCAGCACCGGCGGCGGCAAAGTGCTCGGCACCGAAGGCCAGTTGCGTTTCATCCGCAAGATTCAACCCGACGTGCTCATCGGCATGCCGACGTTCGTTTATCACGTTCTGCACGAGGCGGCGGAAACAGGTGTGCGCTGCGAGTCGCTCAAACGCATCGTGCTCGGCGGCGAGAAAGTTCCCGCCGGCATGAAACGCAAACTGGTCGCGCTCGCCGGAGAACTCGGCGCGCGCTCGGTGGATGTCGTCGCGACCTACGGTTTCACCGAGTGCAAGATGGCTTTCGCCGAATGCCCGCGCGCGCTCGATGAGCCGTCGTGCGGTTATCATCTCTATCCCGACCTCGGACTGTTTGAAGTCATCGATCCCGTCACCGGCGAAGTGCAGCCGCCGGAGTCACCGGGTGAGTTGGTCTTCACTCCGCTCAATGCGCGCGGCACCGTCGTCCTCCGCTACCGCACCGGCGATGTGATTGACGGCGGCCTCTCTTACGCGCCTTGCCCCGGCTGCGGCCGCACCGTGCCACGCCTCGTCGGCAACATCTCGCGGCGCACCGAAGTCCGCGAACTCCGCGTGGACAAAATCAAAGGCACGCTTGTGGACTTCAACGAGCTGGAGCACATCCTCGATGACTGCGCAGAGGTGAAGGCATGGCAGATCGAATTGCGCAAACGCCACGACGATCCGTTGGAAGTGGATGAACTCATTCTCCACGTCTCCGCGCCCAGCGGTCTCGCCGAAGCTCAACTCGCCCGCGATCTGAGCGAGCGCGTCGCCGCCCGCGCGGAGATTCATCCGAACCGCATCGAGTTTCACACGCTCGACGAGATGCGCGCGCGGCAAGGCGTGGGTCGTGAGTTGAAGGAGTGCCGCCTGGTCGATCATCGCCCGATTGGAGCGCCGGTCTCCGACCCGGC
>JANOAY010000838.1:0-1865 GCA_031411375.1 Pedosphaera sp.
GTGGGCCTCGCCCCAGAGCGGGTTGCGCGGGTCGAAGCCAGTGCCGTAGCGGCGCAAACCTTTCTTGTCGCCGAGCGCCTGCACGAACGCCTGCCCCAGCGCGATGCCGCAATCCTCGACCGTGTGATGCGCGTCCACTTCGAGATCGCCCTTACACCGCAGCGTTAGATCCACGACCGCGTGTTTCGCGAACAGCGTGAGCATGTGATCGAAAAAGGGCACACCGGTCTTGATGGATGACTTGCCTTTGCCATCTATGACCAGCTTGAGCGCGATCTGAGTCTCCTTCGTGACGCGCCTGAGTTGCGCGGAGCGAACTTGCATTCGACGAATACAAACAGGCGTAGGCGGGTGATTCAAAAGCTATTTTCGGAAACAAAGGTTTTAACCACGGAAGACACCGAAGACACGGAATGGGAAACGAATCTTTGTGCGACACGGATTCCACGGATTTTCACGGAACCGAATCCGTGTTCATCCGTGAAATCCGTGTCAAACCTTCGTCGCCGCTGACTTTGCATTTGCACTTGCCCGCGCCCGCGTTGACGCTTCCGATACCCAGAGCGAAAGGAAAACTATGCCGCAAGCCATCATGGACCCGGAGCAAGTCAGGCGCTTCGCCGACGAACTCCAGCGTTTCAACCGCGATCTCCAGAACCGCATGGGTTCGCTGCAAGCCCGCTTCGCCGCCCTCGGCGACTCGTGGTCGGATCAGGAACACACGAAATTCTCCGACGAATTCAAAATCACTTTGAAGGCGATGAAGAAATTCTCCGAGATGTCCGACCAACACGTCCCGTATTTGCTCCGCAAGGCCCAACGCATCGAGGAGTATTTGAATCAGCGGTGAACTGAATTCTTTAACCACGGATGAACACGGATAAACACAGATACAGACGCGCCTGGTATTTTTTCCCCATCCGTGTCCATCCGTGTTCATCCGTGGTTTCACCTTCTTGTTTGCTTTAAGCATGGCCACCAACGCCAACGTCACCTCCACCGAAGCCATCGCCGCCTTCCGCAGCGCGCTGCTCGTGTACGTGAGCAAGGCCAAGCCCGTGCTGGAAGACGCTTGCGATGAGGTCGCGCGCATGAGGATGTGGCTGCAATCCTCGCAGCGCGTGCATTGGGAAAATGAGGTTCGCAAACGCACGCGCATTTTGGAGAACGCGCAGCAGGCGCTGTTCAGCCAGAGCATCGGCAGCCTCCGCGATCCCGGTATGGCCGAGAAGATGGCCGTCACGAAAGCGAAGCGCGCGCTGGTCGAGGCCGACGAAAAGCTCCAGGCTGTGAAGCGTTGGAACCTCGAGTTCGATCATCTCGCCGCGCCGATGGTCAAACAGTTCGAGTCCCTCCGCACCACGCTTGCAAATGACATGCCGAAAGCCGCCGCGCAGCTCGGGCAGATCATCAAGACGCTCGACGCCTACGCGAACGTCTCGCCCGGCGGTGTGTCCAGCGCGATGCCGTTGAGTGAACCGAGCACAGCAACTGACGACACGCCCGCACCCGCAGCCGCAAAAGAGGAAAGCAGCGCATGAACACCAGCGCCAACGGCAAGCAACTCGTCGCCGCCACGAAAGACCTCGTGCGCCGCTGGGAGGAAACGAAAGAATCATGGCAGGACGCGAAGGCCACCGAGTTCGAGCAGAAGTATTTGTTCGAACTGCTCGCCGCCATGGAGCGCGCCGCCCCCATCTTCGATGACCTCGACAAACTTCTCAACCGCATCAGGAGTGATTGTGAATAATCACGCCGAACGCCCAGGTGGAATGCCTCGCGCTGCGAGGCGTTGGCCCGTTGGAGCGCCGAGCATTGCTCGGCACGTTGCGACACCATCGCGTCTCCTGCCGAGCGATGCTCGG
>JANOAY010000839.1:0-1535 GCA_031411375.1 Pedosphaera sp.
GAGCGCGGAGGCCGGCTCGTCCATGAGAATAATTTCCGGGCGGATGGCGATGGTGCGGGCGATGCACAAGCGCTGTTGCTGGCCGCCGGAAAGCCCCATCGCGCTGGCGTGCAGGCGGTCCTTCACTTCGTCCCAGAGCGCCGCGCCGCGCAGGCTTTGCTCGACGACTTCGTCAATCTTCGCCTTGTCCTTCGTGCCGTGCAGGCGCAGGGCGTAGGCGATGTTCTCGTGAATGGATTTCGGAAACGGATTCGAGCGTTGGAAGACCATGCCCACGCGCTTGCGGAGTTCGATGACGTCCACCTGCGGCGCGTAAATGTCGTGACCGTGAATCTTGATCCCGCCCTCGATCCGCACGTTGTCAATCAGGTCGTTCATGCGGTTCAGGCAGCGGAGCAGCGTGGATTTGCCGCAGCCGGACGGGCCGATGAAGGCGGTGACAATCTTCTCGCGGATGGTGAACGAGATGTTCTTCAACGCCTTGGCTTGTCCGTAGAAGAGCGAGAGGTCATCAAGTTCGATGAGCGGCTCGGCGGGCGTCGTCGGCACGGCGCGATCCGGCGTGGCGGTGGTGAACTTGATGGGCGGTGTTTCGATGGCTGGCATATCAGTGCATGGAACGCATCTTCCGCCGAATCTTTGCGCGGACGACGATGGCCACAATGTTGAGCGAGAAGGTGAGGAGCAGGAGCACGAGCACGGTCGCGTAAAGAATCGGGCGCGTGAGATCGATGTTCGGCGACTGCGTGGAGAGCGTGAAGACATGGTAGCCGAGATCCATGAACTGGTCGTGCAAGGACTTCGGCAGTGTCGCCATGTAATACGCCGCGCCGGTGAAAAGAATCGGCGCGACTTCGCCCGCCGCGCGGCTCACCGCGAGAATGCCGCCGGTGAGAATGCCGGGCATCGCTTGCGGCAAAACCACTTTCACCACGGTCTGAAGTTTCGTCGCTCCGAGCGCGAGGCTGGCTTCGCGCAGGCCGGGCGCAATGGCTTTCAAGGCCTCTTCCGTGGCGACGATGACGACGGGGAGCGTCATCACCGCCAGCGTGAGCGAGGCCCAGATGAGGGCGGGCTTGCCCCAGACGGCCTCGGGATTTTGCAGCAGCGCGTCCATGTTTTTCCCAACGAAGGCGATGAAGAAGCCGAGGCCAAACAGTCCGAACACGATGGAAGGTACGCCCGCTAGATTGTTAATCGCGCCGCGAATGATGCGGACGACGAGCGAACCGGGCCGCGCGTATTCCGTCAGGTAGATTGCCGTCACGACGCCGATGGGGATGACGAAGATGGTCATCAGGAACACGCGCGCCGCCGTGCCGAAAATCATCGGGAAGACGCCCGCGTTCTTCACGTCGAACATGTCCGTCTCCGTGCCGCGCGTGATGAAGCCCCAGGAGAACCCCGCCCAGCCGTGCCAGAATATGTTGCACAGGTTGAGTGCCAGCATCGCCAGAATGATCAGCGTGGCCACGCCGGTCAGCCCACCGAAGACGAGCGTGCCGAGTTCGACTTTGTGCCGTCCTTTCGAGCGG
>JANOAY010000840.1:0-2478 GCA_031411375.1 Pedosphaera sp.
CTCGACGCGGTCTATCAGCGCGGCGACGCGGCGCTGCTGGAGTTCACCGAACGCTTCGATGGCGCGCATCTCACCACGGAACAGCTCGCAGTGACGGCGGCGGAGTTCATGGGCGCATCGCTTGCTGCGGATGAATCGCTGCGCGAGGCGGTCGCGGTCACAGGGCGGAACATCGAGCAGTTCGCGCGCAAATCTCTTCGTAAAAACTGGTCGGCCAAGAACGCACAGGGCGCGACCGTCGGCGAGAAGTTCGATCCCTTTCAACGCGTAGGCATCTACATCCCCGGCGGCACCGCGCCACTGGTCTCCACCTGCCTGATGACCATCACGCTGGCGCGGGTGGCGGGCTGTCGCGAGATCGTCGTCTGCACGCCTTGCGGCAAGGATGGGCAGATCAATCCCGCACTGCTCTACGCCGCGCGCGCGGCGGGCGCGACGGAGGTCTATCGCCTCGGCGGCGCGCAGGCCATCGCCGCGATGGCTCATGGAACGCCGACGATCCGGCACGTCCAGAAAGTCTTTGGCCCCGGCAACGCCTACGTCGTCGCGGCGAAGCGCCTGCTCTTCGGCCACGTCGCCATCGATCTATTGCCCGGTCCCAGCGAGGTGCTCGTGCTGGCGGATGATTCAGCGAACCCGAAGTTCGCCGCCGCCGACTTGCTTGCGCAGGCGGAGCACGGCTCTGGTCACGAGCGCGTGTGGCTGATCACGACTTCGGCGAAGTTCCTCGCAGCAGTGGAGAAGGAGATCGCAAAGCAGTTGCCGAAGCTCTCGCGGCGCGAGTTCATTGAGCGCGCGCTGAAGAACAACGGCTGGCTCATCCTCGTGAAGGACATGGCCGACGGCGTGGCGCTGACGAACCAGCTCGCTCCGGAGCATTGCGAAGTGATGACGCGCCAGACCCTGAAGGTGTCGCAGCAGATCGTCACGGCAGGCGCGATTTTCCTCGGTGGCTGGTCGCCGACGGTGCTCGGCGATTACGTCGCGGGTCCGAGCCACACGCTGCCCACGGGCGGCGCGGGCGCGTCGTTCGCGGGCTTGACCGTGGATCAGTTCCAACGCCGCACGAGCGTGACGGAATACAATCGCGGCGCGCTTAAGAAGTCCTTGAAGACCGTGCAGAAGTTCGCAGACCTCGAAGGACTGGACGCGCACGGCCGCTCCGCGAGCATTCGCGGGGAAGTATGAATTCGCCTCGCTCGCTGATTCGCCCGCTGGTGCATTCCCTGCACGCCTACGTCCCTGGCGAGCAGCCGAAGGTGCAGGGTCTCATCAAGCTCAACACAAACGAGAATCCCTATCCGCCGTCGCCCAAGGTCCTCGCGGTGGTGCGCAAGGCGGTGGACGGCAGGCTGCGGCTCTATCCGAATCCCACGGCGCAGGCGCTGCGTGAAAAGCTGGCGAAGCTGCATCGCTGCGCGCCGGAGAACATCATCATCGGCAATGGCTCGGATGAATTGCTGATGCTCGCGGTGCGGACGTTCGTGGAGCCGGCGGCGACGCGCGGCGTAAGCCGTTTGCGCAGCACGGTGCAGTATTTTAATCCCTCGTACTCGCTGTATCCCGTGCTCGCGGACGCGCACGGCACGCGGAAGAACGCGGTGAATCTCGCCGCCGGCTTCGCATTGCCGGCGGTGACGCAGTTGAAGAAGGGCAAGGCGTGGGATTTCGCCGCCGCGCTCACTTTCATCACCACGCCGAATGCCCCGAGCGGTCGCGGTTACCCGACGACAGAGCTGGATGCGCTATGCAAAGCGATGCGCGGGGTGGTCATTCTCGATGAAGCCTACATCGATTTCGCTGAAGAGAACGCGCTGCGCCTGGCGTTGCAGCATCCGCACGTCATCGTGGCGCGCACGTTCTCGAAGGCATACTCGCTCTGCTTCCAGCGCGTGGGTTACTTCGTCGCGCATCCCGAACTCATCGCCGCGCTCGACAAATTGCGCGACAGCTACAACGTGAATGGCCTCGGCCAGATCGCCGCGCTCGCCACGCTGGACGAACTGCCCTTCTACCGCGCGAAGTTCGCCCGCATCAAGGCCACGCGCGCGAAGCTCTCGGCGAAACTCACCGCGCTCGGCTTCGATGTCCTCCCCAGCGCGACGAACTTCATCCTCGCGCGACCGCCGGAGTTTCCTGCGGAGCAATGGCTCCAGAAGTTGCGCGACCGGAAGATTCTCGTGCGCTGGTTCCGTTACCCCGAGGTGCGCGATTACCTGCGCATCACCATCGGCACGGATGCGGAAGCGAACGCGCTCATCCGCGCCGCACGGGCGATTCTCAAGCCATAGCCGCGTTCTTCGGACTTGCCTCCGTGGGCGCGGATCGTTTTCCTATCACGCGAAACCAATTTTCAAATCATGCCTACCAAACCACTCCGCATCGGACTCGTCGGCTACGGCTTCATGGGCCGCGCCCACTCCAACGCCTACGCGCAGGTCAATCACTTCTTCCCCCTCGACCATCACGTCGTGTTGC
>JANOAY010000841.1:0-1706 GCA_031411375.1 Pedosphaera sp.
GTTAACTCGGCGTTTGACATGATGTGAAGGTATCGGATGGGCAGCGTTGGCGCTCCGCCATCCCTCACGCCAGCAATTTCTCCACGACCTCGCCATGCACATCCGTCAGGCGGAAGTCGCGGCCTTGGAATTTGTAGGTGAGCTTGGTGTGTTCGAGGCCGAGGCAGTGGAGGATGGTGGCCTGCAAGTCGTGGACGTGAACCTTGTCCTTCGCGACGTGGTAGCCGAGTTCGTCCGTCTCGCCGTAGGTCACGCCGCGTTTGATGCCGCCGCCGGTCATCAGCATCGTGAAGCAGTGCGGATGATGATCGCGTCCGAGGAATTTGGAGCCGTTGCGTTCCTCGTTCATCGGCGTGCGGCCAAATTCTCCGCCCCAGATGACGAGGGTGTCGTCCAAGAGGCCGCGTTGCTTCAAATCTTTGATGAGCGCGGCGCTGGCTTGGTCGGTGTCCTTGCATTGTTTGCCGAGGCCGTCGAAGAGGTCGTTGTCCTTGGAGTTGCCGTGCTGATCCCAGCCCCAGTGATAAATCTGCACGAAGCGCACGCCGCGCTCGACGAGGCGGCGAGCGAGCAGGCAGTTGTTCGCGAAGGAAGTTTTGCCCGGCTGCGTGCCATACATCTCGTGGACGGACTTCGGCTCCTTATCAATTTCCATCAGCTCCGGCACGGTCGTCTGCATCCGGTAGGCGAGTTCGTATTGCGCGATGCGCGTCAGCGTTTCCGGGTCGCCGAATTCCTTGAGCTGCATCTCGTTGAGCGTGCGCAAGGTGTCGAGCGAGTCGCGTCGCACCTCGCTGCTCATGCCGGGCGGATTGGAAACGTAGAGCACGGGATCGCCGGACGAGCGGCACTGCACGCCCTGATAAACCGTCGGCAAAAATCCGCTGCCCCAGAGCGAGGCACCGCCGTCGGGCGTCTTGCCGCCGCTGGTCAGGACGACGAAGCCCGGAAGATTCTGCGATTCACTGCCGAGTCCATACGTGACCCACGAACCCATGCCGGGCCGACCGAGGCGCGGCGAGCCGGTGTGGAGAAAGAGTTGCGCGGGCGCGTGATTGAACTGATCGGTGAACATGGATTTCACCACGCACAAATCATCCGCGACCTCCGAGAGATGCGGAATCATGGTCGAGAACTCCGCGCCGCTCTGGCCGAACTTCGCGAATTTGTGCGGCGTGCCGAGCATCTTGGGCACGCCCTTGATGAAGGCGAAGCGCTCCTTCTTGAACAGCGAGTCAGGGCAGGGCTGGCCGTTCATCTCCTGGAGCTTTGGCTTGTAGTCGAACATGTCGAGCTGCGACGGCGAGCCGGCCATGTGGATGTAGATGACGCGCTTGGCTTTGGCGGCGAAGTGCGGCGCGTGCGGTGCGAGGGGATTAATCGCTACGGTCGGCGCAGGCGTTTTGGCGGCGAGCAGCTTGTCATTCAACAACGACGTGAGCGCCAGCCCGCCGAGACCGACGCCGCATTGGCGGAAGAAATGACGGCGCGTGGTGGCGCGCAGGGCTTCCTCGAAAACATGTTGCTGCTTATTCATGCGACTGAATGCTGACGTTGGTGACGCCGGAGATGTTCGCAGGAAGGTGGGGAGGTGGCGAGCGGGGAATGCTCCGCCCCCGGAGCGCGGGTTTTCAACCCGCAGCAATGTTCGCCATTCGTGGGCATAAGAACTTGCCAACACCGCTCCGCCTTTCGCGTTGCTGCGG
>JANOAY010000842.1:0-1938 GCA_031411375.1 Pedosphaera sp.
TTGTTCTAAAATTAGAAGAATTAACACCAGCGGGGACGGCCTGTGGACGGGTGGCAGCCGGGACGGCTGCCCCACTACAGGTTCCCGGTCTCACGGGCGCGCTGGCGGAGTCAGATCGTCGGCTAGTCCTCGCGCGCGCGATTCTCGGCGAATGGATCGGCGGCTCGGGGGGCGGCTGGCAGGACAGCGGCGGCGTGTGGCCCGGCATCAAATTGATCGAAGGCGTGCTCGCGGGTGACGGCGATCCCGAGTCCGGCGTGAGCCGCGGACGCCTGATGCCGCAGCACAAAGTTTTCTCACGCGAGGAAATTCCCGATGCCGCGCGGCAGAAGTTGCAGGACTCGCTCGTGCTCGTTCACGGCGGCATGGCGCAGAACGTCGGGCCGATTCTGGAGATGGTGACGGAAAAATATCTCCTGCGCTCCGAGGCCGAATGGCAGGGCCGCCAGCAGGCGCTCGGCTTGCTCGATGAAATTCTCGGGGCACTCAAACGCGGCGACGTTCCCGCCATCGGCGCGGCCACCACGCGCAACTTTACGCAACCGATTCAGACGATCATTCCGTGGGCCAGCACTTACTACACGGAGTTGCTGATCGCGCGCGCCAAAGAAGCGTTTGGAAATGATTTTCTCGGCTTCTGGATGCTCGGCGGTATGAGCGGCGGCGGCATGGGCTTCATGTTCACGCCCGCGCGCAAGGTCGAGGCGCAGCAGCGGATGCAGGAAATCATGTCCGCGACCAAGCGCGAACTCTCCGCTGCGCTGCCCTTCGCGATGGAGCCGGTGGTCTATGACTTCGCGATCAACGAGCACGGCACCTTCGCCGACTGGCTCACGGGCGACGCCGCGCTGCTGCCCGCTGGCTACTACTCGCTCACCGTGCCACGATTGCTGCGGCAGGAATTGCGCGCGCTTTCGCCATTGCGCCGCGCCGAACTCGACAAGTTCGCCGCCGCCTGTCGCACGCGCCCCGAGTTGCGCGGCATGGTGCAATCGCTTTTTGATCAAATGCTCCCGCGCGGCAAAGCCGGCGACGGCCAGGAACAATCGCTGGCCGCGCTGCTCGATGAATTTGGCTTCGACCGCGCGCAGCATGAGAAGATTCGCAGCGATCTGCGCGAAGCAAGAATCGGCCTCGCGCAAAACCGTCTCCCCTCCAGTTCGGTGATCGAAGATGTGCGCGCCGAGGACGTGATCGACACGACCGGCAGCGAATGGAGTTCCCCACGCGGAGCCGCAGGCTCCGCTAGTGGGGCAGCCGTCCCGGCTGCCCCACAATCCGTTCGCTGGCGCGAACGGGGACTGGCCGCGCTGCGCGCGGGCGAAGTCGCCGTGGTCACGCTTGCGGCCGGCGCGGGTTCGCGCTGGACTCAGGGCGCGGGCGTGGTCAAGGCGCTGCATCCCTTCTGCAAGCTCGGCGGGAAACATCGCACGTTCATCGAGACGCATCTCGCCAAGAGCCGGCGCGTGGGGCGCGAGGCCGGCACGCCGTTGCCGCACATTTTCACCACGAGTTATCTCACGCATCAGCCGACGGCGGAGTATCTCGAACGCGCGAAGCAGTATGGCTACGAAGGGCCGCTGCTGCTCTCGCCCGGCAAGTCCATCGGGCTGCGGCTCGTGCCGATGGTGCGCGACTTGCGCTTCGCGTGGGAAGAGATGCCGCAGCAGATGCTCGATCAACAGCAGCAGAAAGTCCGCGAGAGCCTGCGCGCCGCGTTGCTGAACTGGGCGAGCTCCGCCGGGGAAGCCGCCGACTACACGGACAATCTGCCGCTCCAGTGCCTGCATCCCGTCGGCCACTGGTATGAAATCTCGAATCTCTTTCGCAACGGCACCTTGCAACGCCTGATCGCCGATCGTCCACAGTTGCAATACCTGCTGCTGCACAACATCGACACCGTGGGCACCGACGTCGATCCGGCGCTGCTCGGTTTGC